>JAFLRQ010000002.1:4165-69316 GCA_022511395.1 Agathobacter sp.
TGATCAGCGGCCGCACGCCGTCATGAACCAGCACAATCGACTTCTCCCCGGCCGCAATCTCCTCGGCCGCTTTCAGGCCGCGATAGATGGATTCCTGCCCGTTGGATCCTCCCGGAACAATTTTTTTCACTTTCTTTAGGTTGAACCGGTCTACAAGCCCCTCAAGATAATCGATCCAATCCGCCAGACACGCCACCGCGATTGCGTCGATATCCGGGTGGTTGTCAAAAATTTCCATCGTGTGAATGATGATAGGCTTTCCGTACACGTTAATAAACTGTTTGGGCTTAATCCGGGAATTCATCCGTTTCCCGACTCCGCCGGCAAAAATTACTCCTATATTCACCTGTCCTGCCCTCCGTCCTGCTGTTTTGTGTGCTCGCAGATAAAGTCTACCACGCCCTCACAGGCATTTCCCTTTTCGTAACACCCCTTCCCCTCAAAGAAAGCGTCCAGGCGTTTCTGATAATCTCCGTCATCAAACTCCATCACATTTTTGTTCAGCGCATCGTCACTGTCCGCAATCGCAAAGGGCGTTTCCGTCAGCGGATAATAAAATCCCCGGTCGTTGACATACTGTTTGATATCCAGCGCATAGATAAATGCCGGCCGGCGGGTAAAGATGAAATCGAAGATCCAACTGGAATAATCCGTGATTCCCACATCCACCGCCGCCATCAGCTCCTGCATATCCCGGTATCCGCTCGCGTTGATGACACCTTCCATCTCCTGAAACATATCTCTTAGCAGGCGGTTCTTTGCATTGTGCATGTGCATGCGCACAATCACGCGCCACTCCCCGCCGAACTTCTGCTCCATGGTCGCTTTCAGACGTTCACAGTCCATCCGAATGGAGCTGACATCCGACTTGTCGTCGCGAAAAGTCGGAGCGTACATTACGGTCTTAATCTCCGAAGCCAGACCATAATATTCATACACACGCGCCCTCAGCGCGCTCAATTTTTTCGGATCAAAAAAGATGTCATTGCGCGGATGTCCAACCTTTAAAAACTTTGCATGCGGCCAGAAGGACTCCGCAAACACATGCTCGTCAAACACACTGTCCGTCAAAAAATAGTCAATGGTCTTGTCCGCAGCTCTTGCAATCCTAATCCAGTGCCGGTTCCCTCCGAGTACCTTGATGCCGAGCGACCCGTGCCAGGTGTTCAGATAAATCTGTCCCTTCTTCTTGGGAATCTTGCGCCACACGCAGTTGAGCGCGTTGTCAATCCAGAAATGCGCGCTGCCGAGCGCGACAAAGCTGTCCATCGTGTCCCGCTCCACCAGCCGGATCTGCTTGGGAATCTCCAGCTCCTCCCGTTTGCTGATGGTCGTCTTGTTGACAATAAAGATCAGCTCATAGTCCAGCCCTTTTTCCAGAATCTTTTCTGCAATATATTTTCCGTTGCAGGTATAGCTGTTTTGAAACTGTCCAAACACAATCCGGTTTTGCTTGATCGGCAGGCGCCTCATGTATATTGAGCGCACCAGAACCCCCAGCCCCTCCTCGATACTTGCAAAAATACGTCCGATGTAGTAGCCGATCTTTTTTTTGCAATTCGTAAGAAAATGGCCCTCCGCGAATGCAGTGATCAGGATATCTGTTTTCCTCGTCTTCTCAATATAAAATTTCTGCGTCTGCGGATCATACTGTTCCCTTATCATGTCCTACTTCCTCTCAATTCCTTCGGTGTTGCTTACAATAAAATTCACGACCTGCTCACTCGCATTCCCTCTTTCATAACATCCCCGCGCCTGCAAAAACAATTCACACCGCTTCTTATATTCCTCACAGTCAAATTGACGAATATTTTCACACAGCCGCGCGTCATCCTCCGCGACGGCAAACGGGGTCTCGCTCAGAGGATAGTAAAATCCCCGTTCATCCGCGTAGCAGTCCTGATCTACAGTATATAGAAAAGCCGGTTTCCCTGTGAACACGAAATCAAAAATCCAACTGGAATAGTCGGTGAGTCCCGCATCCACCGCTGTCATCAGCTCCTGAATGTCCGGGTAATCACTCACATCCGTGACAAATGCGCTCTCTGTTCCCTCACCGCCCCACAGACCATCGCCTATATCATGAAAATGGCATCGCACCAAGATCCTCCACGCCCCGCCAAAGCGTTCCGAACATGCCCCGGCAAGCTTCCCAAAATCCGGATGCCGGATCTCATGCTCCCGGAAGGTTGGCGCATACAAGAGTGTACGTTCATTTTGATCAATCTGATAGCGGAGGAAAATCTGCTGCCGGATTTCTTCCCGGTTCTCCCTCTGAAACAGAATATCGTTCCTGGGATGTCCCACCTTAAGATGCTTCACATCCGGCCAGAAGGATTCCGAAAAGACATGCTCATCAAACACACTGTCTGTGAGGAAATAATCAATCCTGCGGTTGCCGTACCGTGCGACAGCCCTCCAGTGACGGCTGCCGTCCAGGCGCTTGATGCCCAGAGATCCATGCCAGGTGTTCAAATACATCTGACCGGCCCGTTTCGGCACCCGCTTCCAGATACAGTTCAACCCATTGTCAATCCAAAAAGCGGAAGAAGCCTGCACGCGGAAATGCTCGCCGGAATATTTCTCTACAAGCCGGATCTCTTTTGGAATATGGTACGCATCTCGGTTCTCGCAGACCTCGCGGCTCACACAAAAAAACAGTTCGTAGTCCAGCTTCCGCCTCAAAATTTCCTCCGCAATGTACTTACAGTTGCAGGTATAAGCAGCCTGATATGTCGCAAAAAAAACACGGTTGGGCACGATTGGAACCCTCTTCAGACGAACCATCCGTCCGGCCGCGTCAAACACTTCCCTCACTGCGCGCACCGATTTTGATTGTATCTCTTTTTCCCTCAAATTACAATCCCTCTTACAGCTTCAGTTCATACAAAACATGGTACTCCCTCTCCTCCTCCGGCGGCAGCCGCATGTAGTCCTCCCCAAACAATTGCCGCAGATATTCCGTTTTCATCTGCGAGATCATAAATTCCCTTCCCTCAAAAAGAATCGGCTCCAGCGACAGAAACGGTTTTCTGGGATATATCTCTCCGCGAAAGTGTCCTTTTCCGGACGGCATCACCACATAATCCGTGTTCTCGTCCCTGCATTTGGACAGACATCTTTGAATTTTCCGATACCAGAATCCGTGCGCCGGCGCGAACAGCATTCCAATCATGCCCTTGACTCTCACCAGAAACACTGCCCTGCGCGTGCCGGCAGCCAGTTCCAAATACTCTCTCCTCCATGTGTACATGCGCCAGCAGGACAGGATCAAAAGTCCAAGATCGCACTGCACACCATGGAAAAAACGCCGGATTCGTCCGGAATAGGTATTCTCGATGGGGAAAATATCAATTTTCACCCCGCATTTGTCCCGCTCCTGCATCCGACGTTCCCGAAAAACGGTTCCGTTCCTGTGTATCTGGACAAAGGAACTCCAGTATTCCGGTGTCCTTAGAGGCGCTTCAATATAGTACTTGTCCCCATACTCCGCCTCGACGGCATCCAGCAGCCTCTCAATACAGCTTCTCGGAACATTGATGTCAATGTCGTCATCCCACGGGATAAAGCCCTGATGCCGGACGGCGCCAAGCGCGGTTCCCCCGCCCAGCATATAAGGAATCCCCTCCCTCTCACAGACAGCGGCGATATCAGTTAGTATCTCCAGAGATATCTGTTTTAACCGGGCCAGCTCCTCCCCCGTGATCCGGTGCATCTTCCTGGCCAGCTCTGTCTTGAGCAGCCGGTTGGTCTCCATCCACGCCATTGCCCTCACCATTCAAACCCTTCCGCAATGCCCGTCGCCTTGCCTTTTTACGCCTTTTCTTCCTCTTCTTCTTCTCTCTGTCAAGCGCCCTTTGCTCCTCCGTGATCGCCGCGTATTCCGCGCCCACCTGATCAATTCCGCCGACGGCGCGCACCGTCCCGTTTTCCAGAATCAGCGCCTTATTGCAGATCTTGCGGACCTGGCTGAGCGAGTGCGACACCAACAGCACCGTGACTCCCTGGTCAAACATGCTGCGAATTTTTGCCATGCTCTTCTTTTTAAACCGCGCATCACCCACCGACAAGACTTCATCCAGAATCAGAATGTCGGGATTCACCGCCGTGCAGATTGCAAAACCCAGCCGTGACTTCATGCCCGAGGAGTAATTTTTCAGCGGCACATCCAAAAAATTCTCCAGCTCGGAGAACGAAACGATCTCGTCAAATTTTTCTTCGATAAATTCCTTGGAGTAGCCCAGCACCGCACCGTACAGATAGATATTTTCCCGCGCTGTATACTGCGGCTCAAACCCTGCCCCCAGCTCGAGCAGAGGGGCAATGACGCCCTTTCTCTTCACTTTTCCCTCTGTGGGTTTATACACGCCGGCAATCACCTTGAGCAGCGTGCTCTTCCCGGCTCCGTTCAAGCCCAGAATCCCTATGCGGTCTCCCCGGTAAAGGGTAAAGCTGACATCCTTAAGCGCCCAGAACTCTCTGTAGCGCAATTGTTTTTGAACAAATTTTAGACAGAATTCCTTCAGAGAATCCACTTTTTCCTGACTGAGGTTAAATTTGACTCCCACATGGTCAACCTTAACCGCGATCTCTCTCTCACCCATAGCCAACCTCTATATGTGAAGGATAAAATCCTCCTGCTTTTTCTTAAACAACACAATTCCCAGCACCAGCGAACCAAAGCTCCATGCCGCGACATACAAATATCTGCCCGCGCTCACCGAGTACCCCAGCAGACCTCCGCGACACATCTCGATGATATGATAGATCGGATTGTAGTCTAAGATCCATGCATAGCCGCTCCTTAACAGTCGCTCCGGATAGTAGAAAATCGCGCTCATGTACATGATGACAAGGAGCAGGATATTCCATAAATATTCGACATCCCGAAAAAAAACAGCCAGCGTGCTTAAAATAAGTCCCACCCCCAGCGTCAGGATAAACAAAAATACAAGCGCAGGGATAAACTGGACAATATGCCAGGTGGGAATTACCTTGCAGTAAATATCCACCGCGACAAGGGCAATCAGCGAGATCAGAAAAAAGACAAACGTATCGATCACGCTTGACAGCGGATACAGGTACTTGGGAATATAAACCTTTTTAATCATGGGAGCATTGCTTCGGATAGATCTGGCGGCCGACTTCGTCCCTGATGTGAAACAGGAATAAATCAAACGGCCGGTAATTACATACAGCGGAAATCCCGGTTTTCTGCCGAAAAGCGTTCCAAAAACCATCACCAGCACGCAGGTCATCAAAAGCGGCTCGATCAGTGACCATAGGATTCCCAAATACGATCGGCGGTATTTCAAGCGGATTCCCTTTTTTACAAGCTCTCCCAGGAGAAACCTGTAATTGAAAAATGCCTTGATATAGTTCATAATACGTCTCCTCAATGTGCGTTCACATACGCTTTCTCAGCGCATGGTACACATAACCCACAAAACACCAGCAGGACTTCCACAGCGGAAGCTGCAGGTAATGGCGAAAAATATTCCAGTTCCAGACAGCCGCCCGCCTCTTGTCCGCGCTGGCGGAATTGCCGGCGGCCCGGTACTGCGCCAGCACCTCATCGAGCCCGTACACCGTCCCCCCGGCCTGCAGCAGATGCAGCCACGCAGCGTAGTCCTCATGCGGAATCCGGGGCATTTCAATGTCTGCAAAATACTCGCGGTCGATCATCACCGTGAGGCAGGCAATCGGATTGCCCTTGAGCAATTGCTTATAGGAAACCTCCCTGGGCACATGCCGAATCTGTCCGGTCAAGGCTCCGTCCTCGTCGATCACCTCGCAGGCTGTGTGCGAAAAATGTGCGCCGGTGCTGCGCATAAATGCCAGCTGCCGCTCCAGCTTCTCGGGCATCCACAAATCATCACTGTCCAAAAAGGCAATATATTTTCCGGCTGCATACCCGATGGCAGTATTCCGCGCGCACGCAATTCCCCCGTTTTCCGGCTGGCGGAAATAGCGGATCCTCTGATCCGTCCGGGCAAATTCCAAAACGATTGCCGGGGAATCGTCCGTGGAGCAGTCATCCACAATGATCATTTCCCAATCCGGATATGTTTGCGCGAGAACCGACTGAATCGTCTGCGCAATATAGCGCTTCGCATTGTACATCGGCGTAATGATCGATACCCGATTACTTTCCATACAGCTTTTGTCCTTTTTTGATCGCTGTGACCTGCTGCTCGTCCACCCCTTCCGTATTCTCCCTCATAAAGAGTACCTTGAAGGTCAGAAACAGAATCTTGATATCCATCCACAGCGAATAACTCTCGATATAAGTCAAATCCAGCTTGAGCTTGTCATAGGGCGTCGTGTTGTATTTGCCATACACCTGCGCATACCCGGTCAGCCCGGCCTTCACCTTGAGCCTCAGCACAAATTCCGGAATTTCCTTCGTATATTTCTCTGCGATCTCCGGCCGCTCCGGTCTTGGTCCCACCATAGACATATCGCCCTTTAAAATATTAAACAGCTGCGGGAGCTCGTCGAAATGGATCGCACGAATCAGCCACCCCACCGGAGTAACCCTGTCGTCCTTCTTTGCCGCAAGCCTCGCCCCCTCCTTCTCGGAGTCCACAGACATGCTGCGGAACTTATAGATCATAAAAATCCTGCCATCCCGGGTCAGGCGTTTCTGCTTGTACAAAATCGGGCCGCGGTCATAGAGCTTGATCCCGATGGAAATCATCAGCATAAACGGAAATGCAATCACAATACCGATCAATGCCAGCACAATATCCGCCACGCGCTTGACAAAGAGCTCCACGATACTCAAGCCTTGATTTCTTGACAAAAGGAGCGGCGTGTCAAACAGATGAATGTCATCCGCCCCCCGGAACAAAATATCGGAAATTTTGGGAGTCACGTATGTGCGGACAGACTCCTGGTAGCAGAATTTCATGATCTGATTGCGCGCCTCAGCCGGCAGGTCACACAGCACCACGGCATTGTAGTGCAGGATCATGGGATACAGTTTTTCATAGCCCACCCGGTAACTCACAGAGGCACAGATGTTATACTTGTCCTTTCGCGTGTTGATCTTTGCGATCAGCTCGTCCGGCGCGTAGTTGCCGTAAATAACCAGCATCTGCCTCGGCGGGTAAAGGCGCCGGTATGCATTTCGGACAAGAATCACCCACTGCACCAGAAAGCAGATATCCATAAGCGCCATAAGGATGAGTGGCTGCGCAGGCAGGTAATCGTTTGCAACCAGACAGATTTCCAGATATGTGACGCCCGTGGACAAAATCACAGCCAGCGTCTGGGACAGAACAATGTCCGACAGGCGCATATAGCCGATGCGATAGCCTCCGAATACCTTGGTGAAAAAAAACACAAACAGCACGTACAGACCAATCACAGCCCAGTTTCCGCGCCGCCAAAGCCTGTTTTCTTCGTCGAGCATCGGGATATAAACGATATACCACAGCCATGCAAACACCGCCGCCTCAACGGCCAGCGAAATCACATTGGCCGTAAAATTCAACAGATGCTTATATTTCTCCCTCATATTAACATTATCCTCTGTCATATCAAAAATATACGCGCTTACTCTCCCAAGCCGCCCTCAACAAGCGCAGCCAAGACCTCAAGTGCCTCGTCCTCATCCTCTCCTTCGCAGACCAAGGTAATCTCGTCGCCGGACTTGATGCACGCCCCAAGAACACTCAAAACACTCTTCGCGTTTGCAATGTTTCCGCTGTATTCAAAAGTCACCTTGCATTTGAATTTCATCGCCTCTTTACACAAATTTCCCGCCGGGCGCAGATGAAGCCCGGTGGGATTTGTAATCTTCACAAGTTTTGATACCACGTAAAAAACCCCCCTTATAACATCACTTTGGTGATTAACTCAGCCAGACGTCCGGCCTCCTCTTCAATCACCTTTTGATCCTTTCCCTCAATCATGACGCGAACCAGCGGCTCCGTGCCGGAGGGCCGAATAAGGACTCTGCCCTCCCCCGCGAATTTCTGTTCCAAGGCCGAGATCGCATCTGCGATCTGCTCGTACTCCATATAGCTCTCTTTTTTGTGATTCGGCACCTTTGCATTCACAAGCGCCTGCGGCAAAACCTCCATGACAGATGCAAGCTCCGACAGCTTTTTGCCGGTAGCCTCCATCACCTGCAGAAGATGAAGCGCCGAAAGAAGGCCGTCTCCGGTTGTATTGTCGTCGAGAAATATGATATGCCCGGACTGCTCCCCGCCAAGATTAAAGCCATTCTCCAGCATATTTTCCAGCACATAGCGGTCTCCCACCTTCGTCTTTTCAATGTGGATCCCCTGTTTTTCTCCCATCAGGGAAAAGCCCAGATTCGTCATAACCGTGACAACAATGGTATTCTTTTTCAGCTTGCCGGTCTCTTTGAGGTAGTTGCCGCAGATGGCCATGATTTCGTCTCCGTCCACCAGCTTTCCATTCTCGTCTACCGCAAGCATGCGGTCTGCGTCCCCGTCGAATGCAATTCCGATGTCCGCCCGCTCCGACACCACCCTCGCCATGAGTTCATCCATGTGTGTGCTGCCGCAGTTGGCGTTGATGTTGGTTCCGTCCGGATTCGTATGGATCGCAATGAGCTGCGCGCCGAGATCCCGCAGGGTCTTTACAGAGGTGTAAGAGCTCGCGCCCTCCGCGCAGTCCACAACAATCTTAAATCCCGACAAATTTACAGGAACCGTCTTCTTCTCAAACGCAATGTACTCATCCACAATATCCGGACGGTATTCCACCCGCCCGATACCCGGACCAATCGGAAACACAATGTCCTCCATATTGTTGCGAATCAACGCCTCAATCTCATCCTCCAGTGTGTCGGAGAGCTTGTAGCCCTCCCCATTGAAAAACTTGATTCCATTAAATTCCATCGGATTGTGGGACGCAGAAATGACCACCCCCGCATCCACCTTATGTTTCTTCGTCAGGTATGCAATCGCCGGAGTCGGGGCAACCCCGACATAAATTGCGTTCGCCCCGACGGAGCAGACCCCTGCCATCAGTGCGTTAGCCAGCATTCCTCCTGAAATTCTGGTATCGCAGCCAACAATGATTGTCGGCTGGTGCAGCTGCTCCTTTGTAAGGACATACGCGCCGGCCTGCCCCAGCTTCATGGCAAGCTCTATTGTGAGCTCCGTTCCCGCAACTCCCCGCACGCCGTCCGTCCCAAACATTCTCGCCATATTATGGTTCCTCCGAATTATTTTCCCCCGGTTCATCGTTCCCGTCATTACCCCCAGAGATACCGGGACCGGTCCCCGCCTCCGTCTCATCTGCGCCAATTTCCGAAATCGTCACCTCCGCAGTGACATCCTGACAAGTAAACTTTTCCTCCGGAAGGTTGATCGCGACCGGCAGGCGATGGCTTCCCGGTTCGAGTCCTCCCGCATCGACCACTCCGGTAATGTCGTTTGCATTCAGCTCCTCAAAGTCCTTCTCAAACGCACTGACCGAGACATTGACCCACGGACTTGCAAATCTCAGCTCATAGTTCTCAGCCAAGCCCTCCACCGTAATCTGGTCTCTCCTAATCTGATACCTCATTGTCCGGTAGGGCTCGACCGTCACCTTCACCGACACAATGCCGTCTGACGCGTCAAGCAGACTGATCCCCTCCGGCAATGAGTCCTGCACCTCCACTGTCGTAATGATTTCCCCGTTCGCTCCGTCCACATTGACCATATCTCCCGAAACATGGATGGCAGAGAGCACATTGACCGCGGAAGCAGTCCCCTTTATTTTTATCTTTTCCGGCTCAGCCGCCACGCTGCTCACCCGGTATCCGGGCGCCGGTGTTCCGCTGGTGGAAACGCGCACCGGAACCTCGCGAACCACAAGAATCCGGGCGGAAATGGTCACGGTGTTGTTGCTCAAGGTCAGTCTTGTGGTGTCAATCTCGTTGCCGTCCGCGTCGTAGAGAATCGGAATAACATTGTCAAAAAGATTGACGGACATCCCCTCCACGTCAATAAACGCCACCACTCTGGCAATCGTTTCGACAATGGACTTCGGCCCGGACACCTTTAGCACATTCGGGTTTGGCACAGTCACTTCGCCAAGCGCATAGCCCTCCGCCACCGTTCCTGTGGTTGATGCATTGACCATATATTGCTTGCTCACCATATCCTCCAGCGCAAGCTTTAATGTCTTCCGATTCAGGTAGGTCAGCGCACTGTTCGACCGGTTGCTGGTGATCTCGATCGGAACCGTTCCCGTGGTTCCCTTCGAATCCGTGATCATTTGATTTAAATCCGCTGACGCCCGAAAATTACTGTTTTCCAGATTTTTTAAAATACTGCGCTTTGCCGTCACAGAAAACGACACAATGTTTGTGCCGTCCAAAACCTGATAGCACTTGTTCTGCTCCGTCAAAGTCGCCGCGTTCTCGATCACCACGTTTGTCATGTAGGTCTGCGTGATATTCGGGTCATCCATATTATATACGATCAGCCACAGAATAAATGCCAGGCCAACTGCAAGAATTTTAAAAGGCAGATTTTTCGTCAATACCTTAAGAATGTTTCTTACCATTCCTGAACCTCCTTTTCAAATGTCCCAAACCGCCCGTCTCACGGTTCTGGTTCGGGTTCTGCAGGTCCACTAGTTTTTTGCGCAGAAAATTCTCATCAACGCCCGGATACAGTTTCCCAGCCATGGCAATGGACACCTTGCCGGTCTCCTCCGATACAATGATGGTCAGAGAATCACTCACTTCACTGATGCCCAACGCCGCACGGTGCCTTGTGCCAAGCTCCTTGCTCAGGGAAAGACTGTCCGACACCGGCAGATAGCAGGTAGCCGACACGACGCGGTCCCCGCGCACAATCACCGCCCCGTCATGCAATGGCGTGTTTTTCTCAAAAATATTGATAAGGAGCTGGCTCGTCAGAATTGCATCCACATCGATGCCCGTCCTCACAAACTCGTTTAAAAGGATCTCGTTCTCCATCACAATCAGAGCGCCGGTTTTCACCTTTGCCATGGCAAAGGAGGCCTTGATCAGCTCATTGACGGTTTTGTCCGAAAATTTGCATTCCTCCGTGCGGTTAATATTGATCAGTTTCCCGAAGAAGCTTTTGCCGCCCAGATTCTCCAATGCTCTTCGCAGCTCCGGCTGAAAAATAATCACCAGCGCCACCAGCCCGACACTCAACATATTCCGCGCCAGCCAAAGAATTGTATTCATCTGAAAAAGCGCTGCGACCAGCACAAACAGCATAATAACCAGAATTCCCTTGAACAGGTTCCATGCGCGCGTGCTTTTCACCCACAGCAGCATGTGATATACAAGGACAGAAATAATAATGACCTCAACAATATCCACCCAGGTCAGCGCAATATCCGGAAGTCCCAGTATGGTTGACATCCTGCTATAAAATTCACTTAACTTCCCTGCTAACCCCTGCATGAAATCTCCCTTCGCATTTAAAACATTCGCTATTTCAGCAGATTGTCATCCTCATCTGCATCCAGCTCTCTCGCAATCACCCTCCGGCTGTTGAGCTCCTGTTCCTCGCTGAGCGCCGTTTCCCTGCGTTCAATCCGCCTTCCCATATTGGCTGTATTTCCAAAACGCTTGACCGTAACCTCCTTGGTTGTCATCAGTTTTTTGGGAACTGCCTTCACATAATAATAATATTCATCATCCTCAAACTGAACGCGCTCCGCCCGGTCATAGTCCAAGTTCATGAACACAAATTCCAATCCGAACGCAATCAGCATCGAGAAAATATTTCCCAGCAAAAGCCAGAGCGTTTTCCCGGAAATATTGAGCACGGTGTATCCCACAAACAGTCCGGCAATCTGGATCAGCTCCCCTGAGATAATCGCCAGCGTCCACGCGTGCTCCACTTCAAGCCTGCGCACAAGATAGACGACCGCCGCCGTCACAACAAACACGGCAACAAAGAGAAACATCTCCCTGTTGTTCAAAAGCTGATCCACGGATATATCAAATTTCGAGGCAAGCGCCGTCTCCGCGTCCACATCGGTCGGCACTGCCAAAAGCGTCGCTTCGTTCTGGTGAATTCCATCCAGAAAAAAGTACACGATTGTCCCGCACACCACTGCGATCACGGAATAAACCTGCCTGAGCAGACCGCATCCTATCGGCATTATGTAGGGAATCCGCAGAATAAAACAAATGGGGGTGAGCACCACGGCAATCCCATCCTTCGGTGCAAAACGAAAATAGACCAAAAGAATGACCGCAAAAAGTACAAGCGCCGTGAGCGCAGCCTCCAGCGAAAGCACATACAAATCCAGAAGCACGACAAGCGCCGCCAGCCAAACCATTGCATAGTTCGGCAAAATCGCACACAGCAATGCCAAAATGAGCGCGATCGGCAGCGTGCTGATCCGCTGCATGTAGCCAATCCTGCTGTTAATTGTCTGAAAAACAATCAATGCGAGTACAAATTTAACGACCGGATACAAATACGATTCATATTTTCCGTAAATACGAATCATCCGATCCCGGATTTCCAATAATTTTGTCATAAAGCCTCCCTAAGATCTCTGCTGGTCTTCCCGGTGATACAATTTCCGTGCCCTCGTCATATGTCCCTCATATTGCTTCAGGCGCTTTCTCCCATTCGTAAAACGGACACTGTAGACAACAACCGTCACAAACAGGTAGATCGCCATAAAGCCGATATATAAGACGAGCAGGCTCACCGCCAGACTGAAAACATTCAGATTATTGATCAGGGCGTTCACCTGTTCCAGACTGCTCAGCACCCATAAAAGCACCAACAACAGATAAGAGATTGTCCCTGAAAAAAAACTTTTGATCAATTCTTTACTCACATAATCCCACATGTAGTACTGCCCTGTCTGCTGGTCTGTTTTGTCTTTATGTGCATCATACACTGCCATGTGGCACAGCTCTTTCACACGCTTTTCGTTGATCATACCGCTCCCTCACAGTTAAGTCTTTCCATTCATTATATCATACATGTACTATTTTTCAAACAAAAAAAAGAATGTGCCTACAGCACATTCTCTCAACGTGGGCCAACAATTCCATTCCTTACAGAAAACGCATCCTGTCACGTTCCCGGGATGATTTCTTTTCCGGTTCAATCACTCTGGGTCTGTCGATTGCACTCATCAGATCGTTCGTCATCGATTTCTTGCACGCTTCACAGAAACGACCGGTGCGGATCATTTTGCCGCACTTCTCACAGTCAATTCCTTCCATGGAGGAATCCGAAAAACTCAGTCTCTCTTCACGAATCCACTGCTTGATCTGTTTTACCGGCACATCGTTCTCTCTGGAAACCTCGTCCATGGAGGCATTTTTATGATCATCGAGATACCGCTTCACATCCTGAAATTTGTCTTCAAGCGCCTGAATGCACGCCTGACACAAGCGCTGATTTCCCAAGGAATTAAACAATCTGCCACAGCTTTTACAATTTCTGACATCCATGCTTCTTCAACCTCCTAAAATCCACGGCCGATACAGGCCGCAAGAAAATAGACTTTCTCCACCCCCGCCAGACGCAGCTGGCTGGCTACTGCCTCCGCCGTACTGCCGGTCGTGTAAATATCGTCCACCAAAAGGACTCTTTTATATTGTACACTATTTTTTGTGATTTGAAAAGCATTTTTCAGAATATTTTTTCTTTCTTTGTCATTTAATTCTTTTAAGGGCCTTGTATCGCGCGTTCGGGCGACAATATTCGGCAGATAAACAACCCCCATCTGCACGGCCAGAGCTTTCGCGAGCAGTGCCGCCTGATTGTAACCTCTGCGCCGCTCTTTCCCGCGGTACATCGGAACCGGAACTACCGCCTCCACACCGCTCGCAAGCATCCAGTCTCCCCACCGCTCACAGGCTGCCTGCCGCAAAAAGCGGGCATACTCCCGGCGGTTCGAATACTTGAATCGGTACATGGTTTTTTTGAGTGCGCCGCGGTACTCAAACACGCCCCGCCCCTGCTCGATCCAGGAAAATATATTTTGTCTCCGATCCGGGAAATTCTGTCCGGCAATCCCTTTTTGGCAGTCACTGCAGTATTCCTGCCCTTCGCGCTCCAGCGGACGCCCGCAGTGCATACAGTAGCATTCTCCGACAAATGTCAGCTTTTCCCGGCACGCCGCATGAATGCCCTTTTCAATCTCCTCCGGTGCAAGCAAAGCATCACACACAGCACACCGGGGCGGAAATACCATCTGCAGCGCCGCCTCGAGCCATTCTCTCCAACTCCTTCCGGGCATGGACTAACCAAGGCGGATCCGGTTCACAAGGGCAATCTGCGCGGCTTTTGTCTCAAACTCCGACTCCCTCATCTCCTCGGTCGTAAAGCCAAGCTCTCCCGGCACCCCTGCCTCCACGTACTGTACAGCGCCGAACGCTTTTTCCACCGTCTCCCTGTCTGAGTTCGTGCGCACAAAGAAGCGGTTTTTGCTCTCACGATAACTTTTAAGCGCAAGCTTTTCCGATTTCCAGTTGATATAGATATTGACATTTGTGTGCTTCACCATATCCACAATGTCTGAGACCACCGCGCTTGCAGTCGGAAGCTTGCCTGCGCCGCTCCCGTAAAACATGGCATCCCCCAGAACATTCCCGTGAACAAAAATACCGTTGAACACACCGTTGACATTGCACAGCGGATGCTCTGCCGGCAGCATAAACGGCGCCACCATACAGGAATAGGTTTCCCCCTGCTTGCGGCTTGTGGCGAGCAGCTTGACACAGCGGTTCATCGCGCTCGCGTACTTGAGGTCCACAGCGCTGATCTTTGTGATTCCCTCGCATAGGATATCCTCATAATCCACCTGTCTGCCGCATACCAGAGAGGTCAGAATTGCAATCTTACGGCAGCTGTCATGTCCCTCCACATCCGCTGTGGGATCCTTCTCCGCATAGCCCTTCTCCTGCGCGTCTTTTAAGACGGCATCAAACTCGGCTCCCTCACTCGCCATCTTAGTAAGCATGTAGTTGGTCGTCCCGTTTAAAATGCCTGTGATCTCCTCAATCTCATCTGCTGTCAGGCACTTGTTCAGCGGACGGATAATCGGAATTCCGCCCCCGACGCTCGCCTCAAATTGAAAGTTCACGTTATGCTCCCGCGCAAGCTGAATCAGCTCGGCTCCTTTGGCTGCCACCAGATTCTTGTTGCTGGTCGTCACCTGCTTGCCCGCAAGCAGCATTTCCCGCACGTAAGTGTAGGCCGGCTCCACACCGCCCATGGTCTCCACGACAATCCCGATCTCCGGGTCATTCACAATCACTTGATAATCATGGACGATCTTATCCTCCATCGGATCGTCCGGAAACTCTCTCAAATCAAGGATATACTTGACCTCCACCGGCTGACCCGCGCGCTCCGCAATTTTATTCTGATTGATTTTCAACACTTCGACAACGCCGGAACCGATCGTGCCGTAGCCCATCACTGCAATTTTCATTTCTTCTCTACTCCTGACTTCTAATTAATTCCTTGGCTTGCCGCACTCACTGCAGAATTTTCCGGTATTGACCGTCCCGCACGAGCAGGTCCACTCTCCCGTTGCTGCAGGCATCGGCTTGCCGCACTCACTGCAGAACTTTCCGGTATTGACCGTCCCGCATGAACAGGTCCAGCCGCCCGCTGTCTGCGTGGGCTGTGCACCTGCTGCGGCGCCCGCCATCGCCTGCGGAGCCTGCTGCTGCATCTGCGGAGCCTGCTGCATCTGTTGAGCCTGCTGCTGCATCTGCATCTGTGCCAAATTGTTGGCGGACGCATTCCCCATAAATCCGCCTCCGGCGTTCATACCCATGCCCACGCCCATAAATCCGGCCATGGCACCGTTGGCGTTGGAACCGGCAGCCTCTAAGCCGCGTGCCACTGCCCCCTGCACATAGCCCTCGCGGACCGTCGGGTCAGAGAGCATCGCGCCCTGATTTCTCATGTTGATGAGCTTCTGCGACTCCTCGTCATAGGAGAGGCTGGCGATACCCACCGCCTGAATCTCCATACCGCGCAGTTGGTTCCACTCTTCATCCAGAATGGAGGACATGTATTTCCCCAGCTCTCTCGCCTTGCTGGTCACAAAGGAAATCCTTGTACCCTCCGCGGACATCTGGTTGATTGCGGACTGCAGCGCCTCCAAAAACTCCGACAGATACTGCTCATTGATCTCGCCGATCTCCACGTGGTCCTTGTTTCTCGGAATCGCCTCCGCGTAAAACTGCAGCGGATTCACAATCTTGATCGAGTAGGTTCCATGAGCCCGCAGAAACAGCTCCGCATTGTAAAACATGTCAAAATAGTTGATCGGCTGCCGCGTCCCGAACTTGATCCCCTTAATTTCCTGCAGGTTGATAAAGAACACCTTCTGCAGCTTCGGAGTTTCCCCGCCGAAACGGATTCGGTTGAAGGCCTCCTTTAAGCTGTCTCCAAACTCCCCGTTGAACAGGGACGGCAAAGAGGAATTATCCACCTTATAATATCCCGGCTCTGCGGTGTAATCCACCACCTTGCCTCCGTCTACCAGAATCATAAACTGATTATCGTACACATGGATGATAGAACCGTTGGAGACCGTGTTGTCCGTCCCTTTCGTATTCTCACCCCTGCGAATCAGCACGCCCTTGGTAAAAACGGTCTGATCACCCATACTTCCCGCCTCAATGACCTCCGGCCATATATCCGCAAGCCCTCCGCTGACGGCACTTCCAATTGCCCTAATAATTCCCATATTTCATTCCTCCCTTTCTTCTGTTGATTGTTACTGTTTAATCGTGGTGATACCCCTTCGGGGCACCACAGCCCCCACTTCGTGGGTCCCCCCTTGTGACAATCTAGACATGATGATAATCAACTTCATAAAAGTTTTGAAGCGACCAAACTTTTATATTGATGAGCTGCACTGCCGACCCGCAGTATTCGCACATCGGATTTCCAAGATTTCGAATCGGGGCGCCGCAGTTCGGGCAGACCGCTCCTACAGCGTTCCCGGCTGCCGCATCCGCATCCTGTATGTAGATCAGCTCCATATTGTATTTGGTCTGCTGTTTGCGCTCCTTGGAGCCCTCCGTGACCCGTCCCTCCGCTGTCTTGTAGTGGTAATGCTCCACGGCACTCTGGATCGTGATCACACACTTTCCATGTTCCTTCCGGTAATTCGATATCTCCGTCTGGTGGATCCTGATATTATCGTACACCTCCCGGACACCCTTTGCCTGATTGTCGGCGATGCGATTTTCTACCTGACGGCGCATATCCTCCGAAGCGCCCTCCATGCGCCCCGCATCCTCCGCAGTGATTGCAAGCAGAGCACGAGTCAGCATATTTTCCGCGCGCTGCTTGAATTCCTGCCACACAAAATCCGGAAAATCCCGAACGATCTGCGGCTCCATCAGCCGGGTCATTCCGGAGACGGATTTGGGTGTAGCCGCCAGCTCATCAGCCTGCCGATTCAGTCCCTCGGTCAGGCTGTTCGTCCCGAACGCCGCCTGGGAAAACTTCTGTATCTTGTTTCGAAGTGTCAGCACACCGATGCCGATGGACGCAAGCACGGCCAAAAAAACGCCAGCCCCAACAGCCGCCATAAGTTTAACTGCAAGAGAAATCAACGCTTATACCTCCTCACTGCCCGCACTCTTCGGGCATCCCAAGCTCAGCCATTTGAGGTAGCCGTTGACAAAGAGATCTATCCCCCCGTCCATAACCGCGTTGACATTGCCGCTCTCCACACCGGTCCGGTGGTCTTTGACCATCGTGTAGGGCTGCATCACATAAGAACGGATCTGGTTGCCCCAGCCGATCTCCGTGACCTCCCCGCGGATTCCTTCCGCCTTGGCCGCATTTTCCTCCTGCTTTAAGAGGTACAGCTTCGCCTTTAACATCTGCATGGCCTTGTCTTTATTCATGTGCTGTGACCGCTCATTCTGGCACTGCACAACAATCCCCGTGGGAAAATGCGTAATGCGGATCGCGGAGGAGGTTTTGTTGATGTGCTGTCCGCCCGCGCCGCTGGAGCGGTACGTGTCAATGCGGATGTCCTCATCCTTCACCTCAATGTCCAGATCGTCCTCAATGTCCGGCATAACGTCGCAGGAGACAAAGGACGTCTGGCGTTTCCCCGCCGCGTTAAAAGGCGAGATGCGCACCAGCCGATGCACGCCCCTCTCGGATTTCAGACAGCCGTATGCATTCTCCCCGTTCACCTGAAACGTAATGGACTTGATGCCCGCCTCATCTCCGTCCAGAGAATCCAGCACCTCTAGCGTATAGCCTCTCTTGTCCGCCCACTTGGAGTACATGCGAAAAAGCATGGATGCCCAGTCACAGGACTCCGTGCCTCCTGCCCCTGCATGCAATGTAACAATGGCATTCTCATCATCATATTCTCCGGACAGGAGGGTCTTCATCCGGATATTCTCATAATTTGTTTCAAACTCCGTGAACAGCTCCTCAATCTCCGGAATCAGCGTCGCATCGTTCTCCTCATAGCCCATCTCGATCATCGTCTCGATGTCGTCATACGCGCGCTCCAGACCGGCGCAGGTCTCCACATCATCCTTCAAGCTTTTGAGCTTTTTCATTTTTTCCTGCGAGACCACCGGGTCATTCCAGAACTCCGGTGCCTCCATCTCCCGCTCCAGCTCCTCAATCTGATGCTTTTTCCCCGCTAAGTCAAAGTGAATCCCTCACTTCCTGCAGCGGAGATTTGTAGGCCAAAAGCCGACTTTTGAAATTATCCAATTCAACCACAGTATCACCCCTTTTTTCTTTTTCGTCTATTGTACCAATTTGCAAGCCCGAATACAACCAGCAATCCAAGGAATCCTCCGAATGTATCGATCAGCACGTCCGTCACACGCCCTGCACGCCCCGGGACAAAGCGCTGATGCACTTCATCGGCTGCCGCAATCAAAAGCGTGAAGGTCAGCGCAGCCGCATAGCGAAACAGCCGATTTTCTTCCCTGCTGCCCTCCGGTCTCTCCCGGAGTGTGACAGTAAAAAGAAACAGCAGCGCAAGGATCGCGAACTCCGTCATGTGAGCCCCTTTGCGCACCGGAAAATCAATGCGGCGCGCCCTCTCCTCAATCTGTGCATCGGTCATTTCCAGTCGAAACACCCCGTTGAAACCCTCCACAATCCGATAGCTCACCCGCCCGCTGACCTCTGCCGACTCCGTGTCCGGCTGGGCAGAAAACGCATAAATCAGCGAGATCCACGCCAACAGGAGCAGAAACGATATCCAGAAAAAGACCTGTCTGACAACTTGATTCTTCAATCCAGCATCCCCCGCATTACCTCCAGCGCACGCTGGAACTGGTTGTCATACTGACGGTCATAGGGTTCGCCCTTCGGGCCCCCGTATTTATAGTCTACGGTCTCGTGCGGGGCAATGCCGACTCCGTGGATATTGCTGCCCTCCGGCGTAAAATATCTCGCAGTCGTAATCTTGACCGCATCGCCGCCCTCCAGCGGAAAGATGGTCTGCACAATCCCTTTGCCGAACGTGGTGGTTCCGATCAGCGTTCCATACCCGTAATCCTTGATTGCCCCCGCAAAAATTTCCGACGCACTGGCACTGCTGCCGTCCACAAGCACAACCAGCGGGTAATCCATGCATCTCTCGTCCGAGCTGTAGGAATTTCTGTTGCCAAATTTATCTTCCGTGTACACAAGAAGCCCCTCCGGCAGAATATCGTCCAATATCTGTACAACCGAGGTCACCAGCCCGCCCGGGTTGCCTCTCAGGTCCACAATCATTCCCTCCATGCCCTGAGTCCGCAAGGCAGCAGTCTGATCCTCAAACTGCTTTGCGGTGTTCGCGTGGAACTCGCTGATCTGAATGTAGCCGATTTTCCCCTCCAACAATTCGGAGGATACACTGGAAAGCTCCACATTGCGCCGCTCCACATTGAATTCCATGGATTCCCCTGTAGATTCCCTGAACACAAGCAGGCGCACCTTTGTGCCCTCCTCGCCGCGGATCTTCTCCACCAATAGCGAGAGCTCCATGCTTGCCGCATCGACATCTCCCACCATGAGAATCCGGTCCCCGTCCAAAAGTCCAGCCTCCTCGGCCGGCGTATTTTCATAAACCTTGACAACAGACACTTCCATCGTCTCTGCATTCTGCGTAAGTCCGACTCCGATTCCATGGTAATTGCCGGCGGTATTTGTCCGGATACTTGTGTACTCCTCCGGGCGGTAATACACAGAATAGGGATCGCCCAGTCCCTCCAGCGTCCCCTTGAGCAGCGCGGTCTTGACGGCCTCACTGTCATAATCCTCGTAATAATAAATATCCATATAGGCGAGAAGCTCTTCGATCTTCCCCAGTGTGTCCCGATCCAGGATCCTGCTGTTGGAAGAGACGATCCCGCTTTTTTTCGGGCCGATCACCAAATATTCGTCCGCGACATTGGTGTATATCTTTACTCCGATGATAAGAAGAATCACTGTCAAAAGCACCCCGAAAAAAATGCCTGTGCCAAACCCGGCCCTCTTCTTAGGTTCGTAATACTGTCTGTCCATAAACTACTCCACACGCTAAACCTTTAAATGTTTTCGGATTGTGAACCTGCTGCCCACAAAGCCGATCCCCACTCCCAGAATCATCGCGACCGGAACCAGCGTGTTAAACACGATCTGAACCGGCACAAATTCAAGCATCGAACCGATAAAGTTGAACGAATCCGCGACATAAATCATAATCTTCTTGTAAAGAAAATATAAGAGCGCAAGCGGAATCGCCGCACCGACCATGCCGATCAGAATTCCCTCCACGACAAACGGTGCCCGAACCAGATAATCGGTCGCCCCGATCAGCTTCATAATTGAGATTTCTTCCTTGCGGACCGAGATTCCGACCGTGACCGTGTTGTTGATCAAAAATACCGCAACGCACAGAAGGATCAGGATGATCCCAACCGAAATATAGCCCACCAGCTTGTTGACATCGCTCAAAGTATTTGCGACAAGCTCGGACTTTTTTACCTCGCGCACGCCGGGAAGCGCAGCGAGATAGCGAACCAGCGAATTCTGCATGGAGACATCACTCAGATAAATCTGATAGTTGGCAGAGTTCGCCAGCGGATTGTCCCCGACAAAGCCTGCCGCCAGCTCCTCCTTCCCCTCGAAATAAATCTCCCGCCAGAACTCCCACGCGTCGTCCGCAGACACATACTCCACATGGCTGACCTCCGTGCGCTTGCTGATCCTGTCACCGATTTCCATAATTTCACTCTCTGTGAGCCCCTTGTCAAAAAAGACGGTAACGGACACATTCTCCTCAACGCTGCGCACGGCCGCGTTAAAATTCGTGATCACAATAAAAAACAGGCCGAACATAAAAATACAGGCCGACATGGTCGCGATGGATGCCAGAGAGAACATTTTATTGTGAAAAATATTTCGAAAGCCCTGTTTCACCGAATAAAAAACGGTACTAATTCTCATCGTCAAAGCCCTCCTGCCCGCTGTCGCTGACGACCACTCCCCGCTTCACGGTGATTACCCTTTTTTTCATTACCTTGACAATTTCCATATTGTGCGTGACAACGATCACGGTTGTTCCCTTGTCGTTGATATCCTCCAAAAGCTTCATAATTTCCCACGCATTGTTGTTGTCCAGGTTCCCGGTCGGCTCATCCGCCAGCAGTATGCTCGGCTGGTTAATGAGCGCGCGCGCTATCGCCACACGCTGCTGCTCCCCGCCGGAAATCTGTTTTGGGAAAGAACGGTATTTTGCAGCGAGCCCGACGAGCGATAGCATCATCGGAACCCTCTTGCGGATGCGGCTGTTCGGCTCTCCGATCACCTTCTGGGCAAACGCAACATTCTCATATACATTTCTGTCCTTTAACAGACGGAAATCTTGAAATACAACGCCAATGTTCCGGCGGAACTTCGGAATCTGCCTCCGCTTGATCTTACCAAGGTTTTTTCCGTCAATCATGATGGTGCCCTCGGTTGGTTCAAGCTCCTTTAAGAGAAGTTTGATCAGTGTTGATTTTCCGGAACCGCTGTCCCCAACGATGAATACAAACTCACCGTCCTCGATTTCCAGATTCACATCGGTCAGCGCAGGCACCCCCTCGGAGTATGTCTTGCTGACATGCTGCATTCTTATCATTTTATCTCCTTAAGTAACTATATATCAGTAATCCAGAGACTCCATATACTTCATGTACTTGACGACCATGAGCGCAATCTTAAAGGTGATGGCGTCCTCAAACACACGAAGGTCCAGCCCCGTACTCTTCTGGAGCTTATCCAAGCGATACACCAGCGTATTCCGGTGAATATAGAGCTGTCTGGAGGTCTCAGACACATTCAGGCTGTTCTCGAAAAACTTATTAATTGTGGAGAGAAGCTCCTCATCGTACTCATCCGGCGCCTTCCCGTCAAAAATTTCCTTGATAAACATTTTGCACAGGGGAATCGGCAGCTGGTAGATCAGCCGTCCGATCCCAAGCTGGGAGTATGCAATGATATTGCGGTCCTCAAAAAAGATCCTTCCCACATCCAGCGCCATACGCGCCTCCTTGTATGAGCGGGACACCTCCTTGAGTTCTCCGACCATAGTTCCGTAGGCGATATGTACATTGTTGGCCGCGTCCGGGCGGAACAGATTCAGAATGACCTCCGCCGTCTTGTTCATGTCCTCGTAGGTTTCATTCTCCGCAAGCTCCTTGACGACAATGATATTTTTCTCGTCCACAGCCGTGACAAAATCTTTGGACTTGCCGCCGAACAGCCCCCGGATCTTTTCGAGCTCGTTGCCGTCCTTTTCCCTGTTGGTCTCCACAAGGAAAACCACGCGATGAACCTCGGTCTCAATGTGAAACTTTTTGGCACGGTTGTAAATATCCACCAAAAGCAGATTGTCCAGAATCAGATTTTTGATAAAGTTATCCTTGTCAAAGCGCTCTTTGTAGGCAACCAGCAGGTTCTGAATCTGAAATCCTGCAATCTTGCCGATCATATAGACATCCTCGCTGTCCCCGCAGGCCAGCAGAATGTACTCCAGCTTGTGGTCGTCGAACACCTTAAAAAACTGGCAGCCGTTAACCACCTGGCTGTCTGCCGGCGAATTCACAAACGCCTGCGCCGGAACCACAAAGCGGTCCGCATCGGCAATCGTGGCCGCGAGCACTTTTCCCTCTACATCCAGCACGCACAGGTCTGTCCTTGTTATCCCCTTAAGCCCGTCAATCGTATTTTGAAGTATCTGATTGGAAATCATAGCCGTTTCTCCTTATCCCCCAATAATCCTTTTTTGACCCTTTACCCCTAATATCATATTAATATATAAACAAAAAAAAAGAAAGAGGAAATGTATTTTTTTATGCATTTCCACCAACTTTCTGAAAAAACGGTTATTAAAATTCCTGCCGGTATTTTAAAAATCCCTCTCCGAGAACCTCACGCACATCGGACACAATCACAAACGCATTCGGATCCATCTCATCGACAATATCCTTCACTCGGACAATCTCCTTGCGCGAAACTACGCAGTACAGGACGCATTCGCTTCTATGGGTATACATTCCGCGCGCTGTAAGTCCGGTAACTCCCCGGTCCAGTTCCTTCATCAGCCGCTGTGCCACCTCCTCGTGCCGCTCCGTGATGATCAGTGCAGCCTTGGAGTGCTTGAAGCCTTCCAGAATAAAATCACTCACCCGCATAATCACAAAAATCACAACAACTGCGTAAAGTGTCGGACGCAGCCCGAACACATACAGTCCCGCCAAAACAATCACAGCATCGATCACCTGCATAATCTGCACCACCGAATAGTGCCTCAGCCTTGCATGGACGAGCGACGCGACGAGATCCGTCCCCCCGGTTGTCGCTCCCGCCCTGAGCACCAGGCCGATACCAGCCCCGGAGATTACGCCTCCAAAAAGCGCAGCCAAGAGAAAATCCCCCTCGGTCAGATCCATCGGCGGAATCAGATACAGCCATACCGAGAGCATGACTGTGCCGAAAATCGATTTGCCCACATACCTTCCTCCAAATTTGCGGTACGCGAGAACAAAAACCGGCAGATTGAGGAGCAGGTTGGACAGCCAGAGCGGCACTCCACCCGAAATTATTCCTTCCGTCAGGTTCCGGACGAGAATTGAGATTCCCGAAAATCCTCCCGTAATCAGTCCGATTTGGTCGTAGATGCTGCTGATGGCGAGTGCCATCAATCCGCTGCCCAGCGCAATAAACAAAAAATCCCGAAATTTATTCTTGTTTGCCAGATCCATTTTTTACACTTTCCTGTTTGGAACGATTGATATGTCTCTCCAACCTGTAGGTGCGGATATGGTGGTCGACCCATCCCAGCAGACCTTTACGCACGGTTTCCGGGTTCATAAGGCCAATTCCATACCATAGATTCGCAGAGAGTTTCTCCCTGTTCTCCATAAAAAAATGCTCCTGCAGGGGGCTTGGCAAAATACTCAGAATGACATCTGCCGTCGCGGCATTGATCTCGTTGACCAGTGCGTCCGCCGCGCCCTCATAAAGCTCAAGCGCAAAACTGACCATCGCGCATCTCGGAAACAACCTGCACAATTTCTCCTCCATTGCCACTGTGCGGGATTCCTCAACTCCCAACAGGCAGATCCTTTTGTGATTGCGCTCAATCACACGCATGATCTCATAGAAAAAATCGTGATGCTCAACCTCGCGCTTCCGCTGGTAAGTTCCGGCATTCACAGCCTCCAGAACCGCGGCCTCCGATATCACCGTGTGCTCCATCGCCAGAAGAGCCTTTTTTACCTGATCATCCGAGGCTGCCAGCATCAGAAGATCCGTATTCACTTCTTCAATTGTGTGAAATCCCGGCTTGGCCAGCTCCCGCTCCAGAATCATGATCAGTTCCCGCACCGAGTAGTCGTCCAACCGGATTCCCGCAACATCAATTACCCTAATCATAGCTCCACAAGTATACCAAAATTGTACGCTCTTGGCAACCGCTGTTTTCCCTCACAATAGACATTGTGCGACAATTCTCGACATTTTTATTCATATTTTCACATTTGAAATGTCAATTATTTTTTCATCATTTCACACTTTATCGATGAACTTTATGATTTATTACCAAAACGCACGTTTGTATTTTATCGAAAAAAGCGGCCATAAATCAGGCTTTCTTTTGTGGATAATGTGCATAACTTCGTGTATAACTTGAATTTTCGGCACTTGAGGGTGTTTAATTGTGGATAACTCCTTTGACAGTTTCTTTCAAAAGCTGTCAAAAAATTTCTCAACGGCTCTTTTTTTGTGCATTCTGCTATTTCTTCGCTCGTTCCCAGTATGCCCACACCCATCAGTTGATATTCATTGCCCTCCTGAGGGGTTTCCGGAGCCTGATTCAAAGACAATTCTCCCTCCTGCGGCACCTCCGACGGATCCGGAGTCAGCTCTCCCTCCGATGGCACATCCGCTGCCTGTTCGCTCTCCTGCGGCACATCCGGGATTTGCTCGCCCTCCTGCGGCACCTCCGACGGATCCGGAATCACCTGAGAGGTCACTGTCAGATAATTCGACTCGTCCGTCAAGCGGGTGACTCCCTGTTTTGAGATCTTTGCACGGATACAGTATTCATAGGTTATCCCCTCGTCTGTCGTATCGTCCGTATAATCCGTGTTCTTTCTTCCCTTCACCTTCGCGATCAGCTTGAACTTCTTAGTTCCCACCTTTCTCCGGTAAACCCTGTACCCGTTCATCTGCTTGCTCACTGTCCATGCCAGCTCTATGCTCCCATCCGGCTGATTCTCTGCCGTCTTTAATGTCGGCGCCGTACCCTTCACGAGACCATAGGCTTCTGCAATTCCTGTAGCATCCGCAATTCCAAGCTTTTTCAGCTGCGCATCCGAATTTAAAAACTGCCTGCAGTCGGACGAATTGCTGACATATGCGTGCTCCACGATAATCCCCGGAAATCCGCTCAGCTTGCTGTTTTTGATCACGTAATAATAATCTGCAAGCTTTTTGTCCGGATACCGGGTATAGTCCTCCGAATTCCGATAGGTCACCCCCAGATTTTTCAATCCCAGCGCGGCGAGCTGGCTCTGCACCTGCAATGCAACCTTCCGCCCGTCTTCGCCAATCGCCTTCTTGTAGTTATAATTCGGGTAATAGACGGTCGCGCCGCAGAACGTGCTGCGCACATTGGCATTGTTGTGAAGACTCACATACAGATCCGCCTTCTTTTCCTGCGCAAAGAGGATGCGATCCTTCAGCGGAACCGTGGTATCGCTCGTGCGGGTCATGTACACCTCGACCCCCACATACTGCTCGAGTTCCTCCTTCGCATATTCCGCAATCTTGAGATTTAACTCCTTTTCGGTATATGTCTTGCCGCTCCATGTATATTTGGCGCCGCTGTCACTCCCGCCATGCCCGGCATCCAGAACAATCACCAGCGGGTCCGCAGCCGCCGCACGCACCGGCATCGGATTTATGCAAATCAATGCAAGCAGTATGAAAGCAGAAAACAGTACCTCAAGTCCTCTTTTTTTCATTCCGGTATTTTTTCCTCCATGTATGCACACAGTTATTTTGCCTTCGCTTTTACTTCAGTGGAAAACTCACCGTAATAGCGTTTTCCATTGTATTCCTTGTAGGCGCGCATCCGATAGGTATAGGCAGTGCCTGCCGTGAGGCCGTCATCTGTGTAGGACAGAATCTCCCGATCCTCCAGCACTGCGATCCCTGCAAACTCCCCGGTCTTCTTGTCCAACCGGTAAATTTCATAACCGTCCGCCCTCTTGTTCTTCGCCCACTTCAGAGCAACCGCTTCGGATTTCCCCGTCGCCTTCAAGTTCTTCACCACTGCTGGCAGCGTTGTGCTGCTTGCCGTCTGTGAAAATTTGCCACTATATACTTCTTCCCCGTAATTCAGCAGAGCCCGCACCTGATAGCTGTACTCTGTCGCGCCGACCAGGCCGCTGTCCGTATAGCTCACAATCTTATTGTCGTCAAGGCTCGCAATTGTCTCGTACTCTCCGGTCTCCTTATTCAGCCGGCAGATCTGATAACCGCTGGCGCGCCCCGCCTTTTTCCATGAGAGCTTCATCGTGTACGCGGATTCGGGTGCAGCGGAAAGGTTCTTTACCTGTGCCGGAGCTGTCATTTCCCAGTACTCCTCGCTCTGCTTTCCAAAGTATTTTGTTCCCTCAAACAATCGGTATGCCTTCACACGAAAACCGTACAGCGCCGCTGTTTTCTCCAGCCCTTCCACCACGCAGCTCGTGGAACCGTCCTTGATATCCGCATGCTTCACAAATTTCTCCGCATCCTCATCGTACCGATAAATGCGGTAACCGTCTGCGGCATACACCTCATCCCAGCTAAGAGCGATCTTTTTGCCGGCCACGCTGTCCGTCCGAAGCCCTGAGACCTTGGCCGGTGCTGTCACCGCCGTAATCACCTTCGAGTACTTTCCCGGATATTCGACACCTCCGACCGTCCGGTATCCTCGCAGCTTATACTGGTAAGTCTCCCCCGGCTGCAGGTTCACATCGGTGCATTCCCAGTCATCGGTGTCCAGCACCTTCTTGTATTTCCCGGCCTCATCGTCATAGCGGTACAGGCGGTAGAAATGCACATCGGACTGTCCGTCCCAGCCTATTGTTACGGATTTTGCTGTGTTATCCAGCATTTCCGGTTTTTTCGGCTTAATGTCGGTATCCATGTACCAGAAGTCCAGATCCAGATTGCCCGAGTAACCGTCGACGCGCCCAGTGGACGAATACTGCCAAAAGTCGTAATCAATCTGCGCAAGCTGTTCGTAGGTCAGATTGGAAACCGGTGTATCTGTAGTATCATTGTAACGCGCCAGCCAGAGCTTGCATCCGTTCTTCCTCAGGCTCTGCGTGTCCATATAATGAACCATCCAGTATGCAGACGCATAGATCATGGGCGTGTATCCCTCATCCGAAATCACGTCGGCAAATGCATTGCAGACAGCGGTCTCCTGCTGCTTTGTAAGCTTTCCCGCTGTAAGACGCTTGTAGGAGCCCGCCTCCCGATCCATAACGATCGGCATGGTGACATCCCAGCCGTACTTGTCCATCAGCTTGAGTACAAACTTTGCCTCCTCCTGCGCCTCCTTTTTGTTTAGTGCCTGGGAAAAAATGTAGAGTCCGACATTGATATCATTCTCCAATGCACCCTGAATATGCGCGTTTGCGCAGGTATCTTCATAAATGCTTCCATCCGCAGTATCTCTGGAGCCGACGCGGACTATGGTAAAATCAATCCCCGCGTCATGAATTTTTTCCCAGTCAAGACTTGAAATTGTGCTCTCTTTTCCTCCTTGTCCGTTCGGTTTGACGCCCTGCCACCACGACACATCTATGCCCTTGATCAGCGTGCGCTCCTCGAACTCACTCCTGTGCTTATAGGTGACACCCGTATAGTCACTGGCTGTCGTCCATGCCCTTTCAATATATTGCTCATAGCCGCCCGCCGCCAAAATTCCCATCGGCAGAGCCAGCATTGCCAAAAGAATGATACCTCCTACAACTAGCTTTCCTCTTGTTTTGAACATCAAATCCTCCTGTGTGTTTCCGTTCTATTCTTTTCGTTTCTTCTAAGCCGAAACGCTCGGCTCACTGCTAAAAAATTCGCCTCACCGCCAAAATTGCGCGATAGCTCACATTTGAGATCTTAATTCCGTCTCTGCGGTTGCTGGCATGCACGATCCGTCCGCCTCCGATATAAATTCCCACATGGCCGCTATAGCAGACAATATCGCCCGGCTGCATGTCCGAGGAGCTGACACCGTAGCCGCTTCTTCTAAGGGAAGTGGAGCTGTGCGGAAGGCTCACACCGTAATTTGCGTAGACGCTCATCACGAAGCCGGAACAGTCCGCCCCGTTCGTCAGGCTTGTCCCGCCGTACACGTAGGGATTTCCCACAAACTGGCACGCGAAGGTTGCCACGTCAGCGCCGGTGGAACCCGTCGGGGGTGTATAGGAGCTGCTGTCTGAGGAGCTGCTGCCCGATGAGCTGCTTGCGGACCTCTTTTTCTTTGCCGCCGCTTCCGCCGCCTTTCTGGCCTCCTCTTCCTTCTTTAAGCGCGCCATTTCTTCCTCTTTGGATTCTGCGTATGTATACTCCGTGGAAAGCTCCACATAATCTGCGGACACAAATCCGTTTCCTCCGTCCACCGTGACTCCGATCCATCCTTCCACCGACTCGTCCACAACGGTCAGATCCTCGTTCTCCGGAACCATGTCAATCACTGCAGTGTCTGTGGAGGGTCCTTTGCGGACAAACAGGGTCTGGGTTGTCACGACCGCAATGCGCCGGCCGGCGGATCGGATTTTCTCCTCGTCCGCAACTATGACATACTCACTGCTGACATATCCTGTCACATTGCCGGATTCAATCTGATACCAGCCGTTCTCCTCGCTGATCACTCTGCCTACATTATTTTTGTATAGTTTTCCGACCGCCTGACTGTCCTTGGAAGCCTCTGAACGGATATTCACGTAATTGTTCACATTTGCAACCAGCATGTCCGCATACTCGGATGCCACCACCGGCACTGCGTGCTCTGTCACCATCGGCTGCGCGCTCGCAATGATCGCCTGACCGCTCACCTCGGCCGCCTGCCTGCTCATGGTAAGGGAAAAGCCTGCCGTCGGCAGGGCCGAAGACATAGCAACGGCAGATGTATATTTTGTAATGCCTGCGCCGGGTGTCGCCGCCACGCTGTATGGGAATGCCCCAGCCACCAAAACTGCCGCCATACCACAGACCTTTATCTTCCACGTATTTTTGCGCTTCATAACTTCCTCCGCATTCATCATTGGTAAATTTTTGTTACAAAATTGTTACAAATGTTACGTTGTCATTGTAGCAAGGTTGTCTCTTTGTGTCAATACAAAAATTCGAGGTATTTTGTGGAAAATACTTGCATTCTGACTCTTTTCGTGGCATAATATTACCAGTAGAAGGACGTACGAATTCTTCAACGTCCATAAGGAATACATAGAATCTGACAGGGAGGTGCAGGAACATGCAGATTGCAGGTGTAAATACCGCTCTCAGCGCAGTGACCGCCTCAGAGCCGGCCTCAATGAGCAATGCTGTTGGCTTAAAAATGCTCAGCAACGCGCTGGACATGGGCAAAGTGATGAGTGACGGTCTGACGAAGATGATGGAGCGCTCCGTCAATCCCCATATTGGCGGCAATATTGATGTGTCGGTATAAGACAAAAACTCCGGGCTGTAAACAGCCCGGTTTTTCTTTGCCGCTATTTTAGTGCAACCACCTCAATTTCCAGCAGGACATCCTTCGGAAGCCTCGCCACCTCCACACAGCTCCGCGCCGGGAACGGCGTCGGGAAAAAGCGCTCATACACTTCATTGATGGTTCCAAAATCATTCATTTCCTTAATAAACACCGTTGTCTTGACCACACGATCCATGCTGCTCCCTGCCGCCTCAACCAGATTCGTCAGGTTTGTAAATGCCTGCTCGGCCTGCGCCTTTGCGCCCTCCGGGATCTCCCCGGTGGCCGGGTTCACCGGAATCACACCGGAGGTGTAGACCATGTTGTTGACCTCGATTGCCTGAGAGTAGGGTCCGATTGCCGCCGGAGCCTTGTCTGTGCTGATAACCTTCTTCATATAAATCTCCTTCCTTCTTTTACATCTATTTGCTGCGGATTACTCCGCCGTCCAGCGTAATTTTTCTCTCCCGGTAAAGCCGCCCCACTGCCCGCTTAAACGCGGCTTTGCTGAGACCGGTCTCGCGGCTGATCACGTCCGGTTCCGCCTTCTCGGTAAAGGGCAGCACGCCTCCGTAGGATTCCAGAAGCTCCAAAAGCTTTTCCGCGTCCGCGCCCATTTGGATATATGCCTTTTCCCGCAGGGTCAAATCCAGCTTTCCGTCCGGCTTGACCTCCGTGACCTTCGCCGAGATCACATCGCCGATCCGCAGGAAGCTGTGATCCTCCGAGCTCGCAATCCGCGCTGAGTAACGGTCATCCACTGCGACAAAAGCGCCAAAGTTGTCGGAAAACTCATAGACCCGCCCTTCCACCGTATCTCCCTTTTGATAAGGAGAATCCTTTTCCAGCAGCTCGTACAGTCCCCGCATGCTGGCACACAGCCGCCCGCTCTTGTCAATGTAGAGCGTCACCAGAATTTCGTCTTTCGGCTTCACCCTGCCGACCATCTGCTTGAAGGGCAGAAACAGATCCTTCTCCAACCCCCAATCCAGAAAAGCGCCGATCTTGCCGACCTCCCGAACCGCCAGCGGAGCCAGACCCCCGATTGCCAGCTTCGGCTCATTCGTGGTTGCTATCAGGCGATCCTTTGAATCCCGATACAGAAAAACGCGGATTTTCTCCCCAATGCGGACATCCGGCGGAACCTGCTTGATCGGTAGGAGCACCCTCTCGTCGCTCGTCTTTTCCTCCGACAGATAGACGCCGAAGTCCACCCGCTTCACACAATATAATTCCTGATACTCGCCCAGTTTCATCATTCTACGCCTCCAACAAGAAACTCTATCACCGCATACGGGCTCCCATCCGGTGAACACAGCGCGACAACCGTAGAGCCCGGCATTTCCGTAACCCGGGGCACCAGCACGTCCGACTGCTTTGCTGCCCTCCGATACTCTACCCGCACCTCCCGCACCGTGAAATCCTTTGGAAGATACTGTCCGGCCACCTGTACATAGCGGCTGTTATTCATATGCTGATTGGTATCGATAAAAAAGGAGGGCACAATCAGAGGCTCTTTCTCCACAAAGTCCTTTGGAACCGCAATCTTGCGGCTGCGTGCTTCCATGGGCAACGGCGCCTCCAGCCCGTAAATTTCCGCCATTTCCTCCGGCACCCGCACCGGCTGTCCGGTCTGTGTATCAATCATAATCCACACAGAATTGGCGTATGCCAGACGCTGTCCCTCGCTGTCATTCATCGAGAAATTCCGATAGCCGTAAAAATTCTTCATGCCATAGGGCCACGTCTGCACTGTGATATGCTCCGCAAGCTTCGGCATGCGGTTCAGGCAGATCTGCCACGAGGAAAGCATCCACGCAATATGGTGCTCTGAAAGATAAGAGACGCCGATATTGTGGTGCTCCGAGTGAAACACACTGCTGTCCTGAAAATAATCCATCAGCGCAAGCCATGTGAGTTCTCCCTGCGCATCCACCTCACTGTAGCGCACCCTGCTGTCAAATTCATACATGCCCCAATCCTCCCGGTTCGGCGTGGAAAAAAAATCCCGGCAGATATTCTGCCGGGAAGCTGGCCCACCAGGATTCGAACCTGGAAATGACGGAGTCAGAGTCCGTTGCCTTACCATTTGGCGATGGGCCAATTCGATCTCAACAAATGGTATTATACATGGGTTGTACTTCGGTGTCAAGCCCTAAAATATAATTGTTTACTCATTGACCCGCACAAAACGCTTTCCGCCCTCAAAGGTATCATTTTCCTCTATGACCCCAACCGCCTCATTCTCTGCAGCCTGCACACGAATCTCCAGCACGGAATCCCTTGTCTCCAGCAGCGCGCTTTTGTCAAAGCAGCCAATTCCAAGCACATTGTTTCCCTCGCCCTTTAAGGCCAGGCGTGATCTTGAAACTGCAATCTTTAATCCGCCGCCGTCGTTCCCAACGAGCCGAACCTGCTGGCCGTTCATTTGAACCGAAATATCCGCGCGCTCAACACAAATCTCTCCGGCAGCTTTCTCCACACTGCCGATGCCGCTCAAATATCCCCCGGAACCGGCAATTTCCAGCTTCAGATCCGCAATATACATATTCAAGTCATCTTCCCAGTTCCCCAGCGCGCAGCCTGTAGCCACCCTAAAATCAATACCGACATAACAGTTCTGAACCTTAATCGGCGCGCTGCCCTTGCTGCAGCCGATTCCGATCGCATTCTCGCTCGCGGCCTTGAGCAGGACACTGCCGCTCAAAATTTGAATGCCCTCCCCCTGTCGATAAATGCCGCCGCCAATGTTGATGCAGTGGTTTCCCTCCGTGCTGATCTCAAGCTTGCCGGACTGTGCACAGGTAATCGCACCCACACCGGAAATAAAGTCATTGCCGATTCCGTAGCATTGGATGCCCTTCGCAGCAATGGATAGATTTCCTGCCCCCTCCAGACGGCAGCTGCTGCCGTCCGGTACACGTATTCCGGTCTTGTCTAAGACATTGTCTCCCTCCAATACCAGTGTCAGATGTGCGTTGTTTCCAATATCGATGCAGGGCATATCCTCAATGCTCTCCATACTCACATTCTTAAGCACAAGCCTGCATTGACACCCGTCCTTGATCTTGATGGACATGGCTGCCGGATAATCCAGCCCGCCCACAAGCGTGAGCTCCGGCTGCGATACTACTATTCCGGTGTACAGTTCCAGCGCGAGCTGCACCAAAGGCAGCTCCGTCTCGTTGTTCACTATGTAGATCTTGCGCTGCACATTCTCGTGCATGCTCATATTGTCATTGATAATCTCATTCTTGATATGCTCCGGCAGCTCCTCCAGAAGCGTAAACTCCGGTTTTGCCGTGTAAAAGCCCTGGATAAGGTCAACCCCCATATGGATGACCGCCTTCATCTCCGCCGCAGTTTCCACTCCCTCCGCAAGGGCAAGAAAACCGTTGTCGTGGGCAAATGTGACGATGTTTTTCACAAAATGCTGTTTCTTCGGGTTTTCCTGTATGTCCGTAATCAACAGGCGATCCAGTTTCACACAATTCGGCAGATAGCGAAGCAGGCTGGAGGTATTGGAATAGCCGGTTCCGTAGTCGTCAATGGCCAAGCCAAAGCCGTCCCTCCTGCTCCGGTTCTGGATCACATCCAACAGTTCATCCTCCAATTCGGTCTGCTCCGTAATCTCAACAACCACGTTGGGGAACAGATCACCGTAAGCGGCTTTTAACTTCTCATATTCCGCCTCGGGCAGCTGGCTGTTGGAAATGCTGTTGATAAAAAACTTGCGGTCACCAATATCTCCAAAGCCTTTGATCTGCTCCAAAACATTAAAAAACGTGGCCCGCTCGACATCGTACAGCCGGTTGTCATGATCGGCATATTTCAAAACCGCCAGAGGCGAAAGAGGAACATCCTCCCCTGCCCTCATCAACGCCTCATAGGCATATATCTCCCCTGTCTTTGCGCTGACAATGGGCTGAAACGCATAGCGGAAGAGATTTTTATCAATCAGCTCGTTTACCCGGCGATGCTCATCCGCAGAGTAACTCTCTTTTTGGGAGCCGCTCCCGGTCAGATTTCTCGTGCCCTCCCTCAAACGGCGTTTCCGGGTGAGCGCCTGATCCAGCACGTCCGGCATTGCCGTCTCCGCCGACAGCTCCACAGCGTACATGCTGTAAACAATTTGCAGGCTGTACTCCTTGCCTGACACGCGGTTGTAATTGTCGATTCTGTCGGCAAGCGTTTGCAGAAAGCTCTCCGCCGCCGGTTCCGCCAGGTCGGCCGTGCGCATAATGACCACAAATTCACTGCTGCCCAAATGCCCGCACATCTCATGTTCCGTGACACTGTCCTCTAAGATCTGTCCGAAGGTCTGGATGGCCACATCCCCCTCCAAATGCCCGTAAATCTGATTGATGTTTTCCAATCGATCCACATCAATGCAGAGGATGCCCATGTGTTCCCGCGTCTGAAGGCACTGCGCCTTCCAGTCCTCCAATACCTGCAAAATTCCCTGCGTATTGTACATCCCGGTCATCCGATCCCGGAATTTCCACAATTCCGCAGACTCGCACTTGTGAAACAGAGCCTGAACCGAGTCCTTGACCTGCGGAAGAAGCTCTGCCGGCAAGTAGCGCTCCAGTATCGTATTCAGCTCATTGATGTCCAGTTTTTTCTTCCGTTCTTCCATTTCCAAATCTCCCGATACTCCCCTTTATTAAAAGACAATAATCTCTTTTCCCAGCTGCGCATAGACAGCCTCTGCCCCCCACTCCTGCTTCGCCAAACCGTTCGTCTGTTCTACAATGCTCTGCCAGACCGCATCCCTCTTTTCCGGCGGCGTCAGAATTGTGATCGCAACATCCGCACCGTACTCTGTGGAAAGCACCGGAATCTGCTGCTGCGCAAAAAGATGTTCCAATTTTCCCAAACCACTGTAGTCCGTGCGGATCAGCAGCTTCCTCCCCACGCATTTTCGTATAATCGTGCATGCGTCGAGTCCTGCATGCGCGGCAGCCTGATAAGCCCGCACAAGCCCTCCGGTTCCAAGAAGCACGCCCCCGAAATACCGGGTTACTACCACTGCGGCGTTCGTGATCCCTTCTCCCAGAAGAACATCCAGAATCGGCCGCCCTGCAGTCTGAGCCGGTTCTCCGTCATCGGAGCAGCGGGTCATCTGCTGCCGTTCCCCCAGAACAAAAGCCGAGCAATTGTGTCTGGCATCCCAGTATTTTTTCTTCATTTCGCCGATAAACGCAGAAGCCTCCTCCTCGGTTTCCACCGGCCTGACAGTGGCAATAAAGCGGGATTTTTTCTCAACGATCTCACCCTGCCCGCCCTCGTACACAGTCAGATATCCGCTCGTATCCATTTCCACCCTTTTTACCTCTGCATCCACATCCGGATTCTCTGCGTCACAACCCCTGCGGACAGCAGCGGATCGACATCCGCCGGCGGATCATCTTCGGGATCATCTCCTCCGTCTTCCGGATCATCTTCTCCCCACGGATCATCCTCCCCGGCCCACGGGTCATCCTCTCCCCACGGATCGTCCTCCCCGGCTCCCGGTTCATCCTCATCCTGCGGAGGGTTCGTCTCTCCCGGATTATCATTATGCACGGTGCACAACTGCTCCGGCGACAGGGAGGCCACGCAATACGCATAATCTCCGGATCCCTCCCGGGCGCTGGTGATGTACACCCGCTCTTCCCTTCTCTTCTCCGGACAACTCGCGCCGGCCACCATGCCGGAATCCTTGCAAATTGTCAGCTTCACATGATGATTGCACGTCTCGGTCGGCACGTTGTCTTCGGCAAAATACTCGTAGATCACCTTTGACCCGCGCGGATCTTTGTCGCAGACACCCTCCACCGGCAGCAGGCCGGACTTCGAACACACGGCAATCTTCTCCTCGGTAATCCCCTGCGGTCTCTCGAAATCACGGTATTCCAATCCCTCGTGTATGCGCTTCATCACGGCACGCCACAGATTCTTCGGATATGTGGTGCTGCTCTGCTGGGAGTTATCGTCATAGCCTCCCCAGACTACGCAGGTATAATAAGGCGTATATCCCGCAAAGAGCGCATCGCGGTTCAGTGTCGTAGTTCCCGACTTTCCGGCCTGCGCCATCGTGGAACCAAAATACGCCCGGGTTCCGGTTCCCGCCGTCAGAACATCCTTCATCGCGTCCGTCAAAAGCCATGCCGTCGTCTCCTTTAACACCCGGTGACGCTCCTTGGTCTGCGTGTTGTCCAGAATCACCCTGCCGTCGTGATCCAGCACCTGCATATAAAAGCTCGGCTCAATATACTCACCCTTGTTGGCAATCGCGGCATAAGCACCTGTCAGCTCCAGATTGGAGATACCGCTCGTCAATCCGCCGAGACACAATCCAAGATTCTTGTCCGTCTCCTTGAGGGTCGAAAAACCAAACGCCTCCACATAGCTGTAGCCGGTGTTCACACCGATATCCTGCAGGTTCTCTACGGTAACAATGTTGATGGAGTCCTTGATTGCCTCGCGCACCGTGGTATAGCCGCGGTATTTTTGTTCGCTATAGGTCTTGTTTCCAACAGTGAGGGGCGCATCGTCCTGAACCGAGGCAAGAGTCTTGCCTCCCACATCCAAAGCAGGCGCGTAACATCCCAGAACCTTGAACGTGGAGCCCGGCTGACGGGTCGTGTTGGTAGCGCGGTTCCAGGTTCGGTTGCCGGCCTTCTCCCCGCGTCCGCCCGAGATTGCCTTCACCTCGCCGGTGCGCTGGTCGATGATCGTCATTGCCACCTGAGGCTGTATTGTGATAAAAATATACTCCGAGTCCTCCACAATCGTACCGCCGTCCTTTGTCATATCCGCCTCATACTCTGCGATCGCCTCGCGGCATGCCTCCTCACTGGAGTAATTGATGGAAAAATTCTGATTGTTTTTGATCTTCTTGTAGTAGGAAAGCATGGTCTGGTTCGTGTAGGTAGTTACCAAGCCATCCGGATCCTTCACCTGAAAAGACAGGAAGAAGGAGTACTTTGTGCCGGTGGCGTAGTTGGCCTCATTTGCCACCTCCTCATCCACAATTTTCTGGATATTGACGTCCTGCGTGGTCCGTATCGTGAGGCCGCCCTGATAGATTGCCTTGTACGCGTTGCTCTCCGAGTAACCACGCACATTGACAAGGTCTTTAAACACATCATTGATGACCGCATCCACAAAATAGGTGTTCATGGACGCCTCGATCACATCATTGTGCATGGAAATTCTTTCATACACCGGATCTGCAAGCACCTCGTCATACTGCTCCTTCGAGATGTAACCCAGCCGAAGCATCGCATTCAGCACCAACTCGCGGCGCTCCGCATTCTTCTCCGGAAACCGAATCGGGTTATAGCTATAGGGGTTCTTAGTGATCCCGGCAATCACCACGGACTCCGAGAGCGTGAGCTCCGAGACATCCTTTCCGAAATACCGCCTTGCGGCTGCCTGCACGCCGAGCGTGTTGCTGCCAAGATTGATGGAATTCAGATAATTCTCCAAAATCCAGTCCTTGTCATCCACCCGCTTTTCCAGCTGTATCGCAATGTACTGCTCCTGAAGTTTTCTCTGCAGCTTCTCCAGACTGGAGCTCTTACCCAGCGTCTCATTGGTCCACTGATCCGTCAGCACGTTGTTTTTAATGAGCTGCTGCGTGATCGTGCTGCCTCCCTGATTGAAGTGAAAGCCGTTTCTCACCCCCGCGACAAACGCGCGGACAATCGACTTGGGATCAATCCCGTTGTGCTCATAAAAACGCTCATCCTCAATCGCCACAACCGCATGCTGCAGATCAAGCGGGATTTCATCCAACGTCACATACTGGCGGTTTGCCCCCTCCGCCACCAGCGTCGCAAGCTGTGTACCGTCGCTTGCGAGAACCGTCGTGGAGTACCCCGTGGGGATCACATCGATTGTAGAGATGTCCGGCACGGTCTCAATCGCCCCCTTGACAATCCCGACTCCGGCGTTGAGCCCCATAATGCCGACAATCAATACAAGCGCTAAAAATATTTTCCAGAAAACAACCACGCACTTCTTGCGGATCTTTGTCGATTTCGCATCCAGCTCGCGCGCATTGCGTCCTATCGCATTCCTTCCGTAATTCATAGATACCTCCCCGGTTCTTTGTCGAACCTGATACTGCCAGTCCTGTAGCTCTACAGACCAGTATACCAAAAAATTCTCCCAATAGGAAGAACTATTTATCGACAATATCTGATAACGGTCAAACCACACCGAAACAGCCGGAGAGTGTTCCTGCAGACAGGAACACTCTCCGGCTGTTTGACTTATATGATGTTTACACTTCTCTACTCAACATCCTGCAGGGCGGCGACATCCTCCTCGCCGGTGCGGACCTTGACGACCTTCGCCACATCGTAGACAAAAATCTTTCCGTCCCCGATATGTCCTGTGTAGAGGGCTTTCTTCGCCGCCTCCACAACGCTCTCAACCGGAATCTTGCTGACCACCACCTCAACCTTGATCTTCGGAAGCAGGGTCGCATCCACCTCAGCGCCGCGGTACCGCTCGCCGGAGCCCTTCTGAACACCGCAGCCCATCACCTGCGTGCAGGTCATACCCGTCACACCAAGGTCGTTCATCGCCTTCTTCAGATGATCATATCTGGACAGCTTTGCAATGATAACCACCTTGTGAATACCGGTGGGCTCATGGGCCGCGCTCACTACCTTCACGGCAGCATTCCTCTGTACCGGAGTCGCGTCCTTGTACTCCGCTACGCCCAGATCCGTATTTTCGTTGACATCCATCGTCATCGTGTTGGAAATATCCATGATCGAGAAGCCTGCATAGGCGGAAGGCAGTCCATGCTCCGTCGAATCCAGACCGACGATTTCCTCCTCCTCCGTCACGCGGAGGCCAATTGTTGCCTTGATCGCGAAAAAGGCGATTGTGATGGCAACAGCCGTCCAACCTGCAACTGCGGCAAAGCCAACCAACTGCAGCCCCAACTGCCTAAAACCGCCGCCGTAAAACAGTCCCTTCTCTATCCCGGCGACCGCAAACCCGGGCGCCTTGTCCGTCGCAAACAAGCCGACCGCGATGGTGCCCCAGATTCCGTTCAACATATGCACCGCCACAGCGCCCACCGGGTCATCCACGCGCAGCTTGTTATCCAAAAACCACACGCCAAACACCACCAAAAAGCCTGCAACCGCTCCGATGATAACCGCACCGAGGGCGTCTGCCACATCGCAGGGAGCCGTGATGGCAACCAGACCTGCCAGCGAGGCATTCAGGCACATTGAGACATCCGGCTTGCCGTATCTGACCCATGTGAATACCATGCATACCATCGTCGCAATTGCGGGTGCAATCGTCGTTGTGAGAAAAATGCTTCCAAGGGTCGGAATGTCTGTCGCCGCCGCACCGTTGAAGCCGTACCAGCCCAGCCAGAGAATGAATACGCCCAGACATCCCATCGGCAGGTTATGCCCCGGAAATGCGTTGACCTTCGTGATTTTTCCCGCCTTATCCTTCGTGAACTTGCCGATGCGCGGTCCAAGAATCGAAGCGCCAATCAGCGCAGAGATGCCGCCGACCATATGGATGGCACAGGAACCTGCATAATCGTGAAATCCCATCTGCGCCAGCCAGCCGCCGCCCCAGATCCAATGCGCCTCGATCGGGTAAATGAGCGCCGAGATCACGCCGGAATAGACGCAGTAGGACAGGAATTTTGTCCGCTCCGCCATCGCTCCGGACACAATGGTCGCCGTGGTCGCACAGAACACCAGGTTAAACACAAACGAAGAAAAATCGAAATTTTCATAGGATGTAAAAATGTCAAACCCCGGTTTTCCGATGAGGCCCAGCAGATCCTCACCCAGCAGGAGTGAAAATCCGATCAGAATAAATGTTACAGTACCGATACAGAAATCCATCAGGTTCTTCATCAAAATGTTTCCGGTATTCTTTGCCCGGGTAAAGCCCGCTTCCACCATCGCAAAGCCCGCCTGCATCCAGAACACCAGCGCCGCGCCAATCAAAAACCAGACGCCGAACACGTTCTCACTTACCAATTCCATCATCTCTTTTGTCATAATGATTTCCTCCCAGCGTTTTTATGTAATAGAAAAAGACACCCTCCCCGGTGTCCACGGCGTTGTGGTCCCAAAGAAAGTGTCTTTATTTGTTTTGTTATACCTCGAAAATCAGATCTCCGTAAGACGGCATCGGCCACAGGTCCTTATCGACGATCATCTCCAGCTTATCCACCGGCGCGCGCAGCGCATCCATTGCGGCTTTCACCACATCGCGGTAGAAGACTGCCTGCTCCTTGCCCTGCGCCATCGCTCCTCCCTGGTCGGTCACCTTCTTGAGCTCTGCGAGCGCTTTCTGGGTTTCTGCCAAAAGCGCAGATGTCTCTGTCAGAAGCTCTGACTGAACCTGAGTATCGGCCTGCGGACAGGCATTCGCAACAATCTGGATCGAGTTCCCAAGCACCGTCGTATACTTGATGACTGCCGGAATAATCTGCTTGCTGACAATGTCAATCATCGCCCTCGCCTCAATGTTAATCGTCTTGGCGTAGGTTTCATACTCGATTTCTACACGGGACTCCAGCTCGGTCTTCGTGAACACGCCAAACTTCTCAAACGCCTCCACGGACTCCGGCGCCACATAGGCCGGAATGGCATCGACCATGGACTTGACGTTTGCCAGTCCGCGCCTCGCGGCCTCCTCAACCCACTCGTCCGAGTAGCCGTCGCCGTTGAACACCACGCGCTGGTGCTCCACGGCATATTTTTTGATCAGGTCATGCACCGCAAGATCAAAGTCATCCGCCTTTTCCAGCACATCGCACGCCTCGGAGAACGCGGCTGCAACAATCGTGTTTAATACAATGTTTGGCTTTGCGACCGAGTCCTTTGAGCCGACCATGCGGAACTCGAACTTATTTCCGGTAAACGCAAACGGCGAGGTGCGGTTTCGATCCGTCGCATCCTTCATGAAATCCGGGATTGTCTTAACTCCGGTCTCCAGCCTCTCACCCTCAAGGCTGTGCGTCGCCGCTCCGGTGCTGATCAGCTGGTTCAGAACATCGCCGAGCTGGTCTCCCAGATACACGGATAAGATGGCAGGCGGCGCCTCGTTTGCGCCGAGGCGGTGGTCATTTCCCACATCGGCGGCGGAAGCCCGCAGCAGCAGGGCGTGCTCGTCGATTGCCTTTAAGATACAGGTCAGTACCAGCAGGAACTGAATGTTCTCATGCGGAGTCTCGCCGGGGTCGAGCAGATTGATTCCGTCATCTGTTGTGATGGACCAGTTGTTGTGCTTGCCGGAGCCGTTCACGCCCGCAAACGGCTTCTCGTGAAGCAGGCACTGTAAGCCGTGGCGTCCAGCCACCTTCTTCAGCGTTTCCATCGTGAGCTGGTTGTGATCAACCGCCACGTTGCATTCCGCATAGATGGGGGCAAGCTCATGCTGTGCCGGAGCCACCTCGTTGTGCTGGGTCTTCGCGGTGACGCCGAGCTTCCACAGCTCCTTGTTTACATCTCTCATGTACGCCGCGATGCGCTCACGAATTGCCCCGAAATAGTGATCGTCCATCTCCTGGCCCTTGGGCGGCATCGCCCCAAACAGCGTGCGCCCGGTAAAAATCAAATCCTTGCGCTTTAAGTATTTTGCGCGGTCTACAATAAAATACTCCTGCTCCGGTCCGACGGACGGTGTCACCTTCTTGGAGGTCGTGTTGCCAAACAGCCGCAGCAGACGCAGCGCCTGCTCATTGATGGCCTCCATGGAGCGCAAAAGCGGCGTCTTCTGATCCAGCGACTCCCCGGTGTAGGAGCAGAATGCAGTCGGAATACAGAGCGTTGCACCCGCGGCGTCCTGACGGACAAATGCGGGGGATGTACAATCCCATGCCGTGTAGCCTCTCGCCTCAAATGTTGCGCGCAATCCTCCGGACGGGAAGGAGGATGCATCCGGTTCACCCTTGATCAGCTCCTTGCCGGAAAAACTCATCAGAACCTTGCCGTTTTCCATCGGCGCAGTGATGAAGGAATCATGCTTCTCTGCGGTAAAGCCGGTCAGCGGCTGGAACCAGTGGGTGTAGTGGGTCGCGCCCTTCTCAATTGCCCACTCCTTCATCTCATGCGCGATGACATCCGCCGTCGCAAGATCGAGTTCCTGTCCCTCGTCCATAACCTCGTGGAGCTTTTTGTAGACCTTCTTGGGCAGCCGTTCCAGCATGACCGCATCGCTGAACACGTTCTCCCCGAAAATGTCTGCAACGTTGAAATAATCACTCATATCTCATCATCCTTTCTCTTCCGCCGGATTCCCTGAACCGGCTTTTTGCGGCGATTATGAAAAAAGGGCATTCCAATCTCCCTTGGAACACCCTTGTTCATGTCTCGCCTTATTTCTGAAACATACGATACTATTTCTCTGAAAAAAAAGCAATCTTTTTTTTCAAAAAAACTCCGATTTATACACTTCGTCAAATTTTATAAAGCAAACGGACTTTTTTTGTCTATTTTGCCTACCCCCCCGTTTACGCTTTTCCGACGGATCCGAACAGCTCCATCTTCTCTTTGACAGTAGCCTTGATCGCCTCCGCGCCCGGAGCCAGGAGCTTTCTCGGGTCAAAGCCCTTGCCCTCCAAATCCTTGCCCGCCTCGATATATTTGCGCGTCGCATCCGCAAAGGAGAGCTGGCACTCCGTATTCACATTGATTTTGGACACGCCGAGGTCAATCGCCTTCTTGATCATGTCCGCCGGAATACCTGTGCCTCCGTGAAGCACCAGCGGCATAATGCCGGTCTTCTTCTGGATCGCGTCCAAGGTGTCAAAGCTGAGTCCTGCCCAATTGTCCGGGTATTTTCCGTGAATGTTTCCGATGCCTGCCGCCAGCATGTCCACTCCAAGATCCGCAATTGCCTTGCACTCGTCGGGATCTGCGCACTCGCCCATACCGACAACGCCGTCCTCCTCGCCGCCGATGGAGCCTACCTCAGCCTCGATGGACATTCCCATGCCGTGGGCGACAGCCACCAACTCCTTCGTCTTCTCAATGTTCTCCTCAATCGGATAGTGGGAGCCGTCAAACATGATGGAGGTGAATCCCGCCTTAATGCACTTGTAGCAGCCTTCGTAGGTGCCATGATCCAGATGGAGCGCTACCGGCACCTTGATTCCCAGAGACTCATCCATCGCCTCCACCATCGCCGCAACCGTGCGGAACCCGGTCATGTACTTTCCTGCGCCCTCGGACACACCCAGAATGACAGGAGAATTGAGTTCCTGTGCCGTAAGAAGTACGGATTTGGTCCACTCCAGATTGTTGATATTGAACTGGCCGACTGCATAGTGCCCCGCCTTCGCCTTCTCAAGCATCTCTTTTGCAGATACTAACATGTCATTGTCCTCCTAAAATATAGTTTTAGCCATTATATCACTTTTTTCCCAAAAAAGAAAGCTTCTCCGCACAAAATATTGATATGCGCTCTTTTTGATTTCTGACTACAACCTCCGTCTGCTCACCCCCGAACTCTCCGTCCCGCGTCCAGGTCACCGGGATTTCCGACGTAAGCTTCAGCCTGTCTGTCTTGAAGGAGTAGATAAGGTCCGAATCGTCAATCAGCCGGGTGAGACATCCTAAAATTTCATTGAGTTCAATCGGGTTGTGCGGCTTTTTGATGAGCGTCACCTCAAAGAGGCCGTCGTTTAAGCTCACATTCTTTCCCGTCATTCCCTTGAACCCTCCCACAGATACAGAGTTTGTGATCATGCCAAGGATAAACTCGTCGCGGAATCTGTGTCCCTCATACTCCACCTCCATGCGGTAAGCGGGGATATCATGCAGGGATTTCATTCCCTCCATAATGTAAGCCAGATGCCCGAACACATTCTTAAGCTGCTGGGGCGTTTGGTAGGAAACCGCTGTAAAAAGCCCAAACGCCGCTACATAGACAAAGGTGTCATCATTCAGAGAACCAATATCGCAGGCAAAGGGTGCCTCCCCCACGGCCACAGCGGCCGCCTTCGCCATATTCTTGGGAATTCCGAGGGATACGGCAAAATCGTTGGTGCTCCCAGCAGGAATATAGCCAACCGGTGTGTCCGCGCCGCTCTCAGCCAGACCCGAGATCACCTCGTCAAGTGTTCCGTCCCCGCCGCAGCAGACAATGCGGTCATAGCCAGCCGCCTCTTCCCGCACTTTGCGCCTCGCATCCCCGCTGCACTGCGTGACATAGACCGCCACATCAAAATCCGCTTTGACCATAATGTCCAGAATCTCTACCAGATGACTTTTGATTTGTCCCTTGCCGGAATGCGGGTTAAAAATAAAAAACAGTCTCCGACTCATATCTCACTCTTTCCATAAAAAGTGTTCATCCTCTACAGTTCGTCCGCCAGCTCGGAAATCCGGTGCAGCCGGTGATTTACGCCGGATTTGCCCACCGGGGGATCCAGATAAGCTCCCAGCTCTACCAGCGTTGCCTCGGGGTACTCAAGCCTCAGCTGTGCCACCTCACGCAGAGGCTCCGGAAGGCTGTCAAGTCCCCTCACCGCCTGTATCCGTCTGATATCCTCGATCTGCCGCACCGCCGCACCGACGGTCTTGTTAATGTTTGCGGTCTCGCAGTTCACCTTGCGGTTGACGGAGTTTCGCATTTCTTTTAAAATGCGGACATTCTCCAGATTCATGAGCGAGACGTAGGCCTCCATCACATTGAGCATATCCACAATCTGGGAGCCCTCCTTGAGATAGACCACATAATGGCCTTTGCGCTCCACAATCCGCGCCTCCGCCTCAAAGTCTCTCATCAGCCCCTGCAGTTGCCCGGCCTGTGCCATGGTCCTGCATACGATCTCAAAATGGTAGGACTTTTCCGGATCACTGATGGAGCCCGCCGCGAGAAATGCCCCGCGGATAAACGCCCGCTTACAGCAGGTCTGCTGCACCAGCAGCCCCTCCACAGTCCCGGTGGTGCCGTCCGCCTTCCACTTCAGAGTGGAGAGAATCCTCATGCTCTCCCCGCGCTCCAGCACCGTCTCAGCGTTCAGCGCAAACGCTTTTTTTATCAGTATCCTATACTTTTCCTGCAGTCCCGTATTCTCAGTGTCAAATATCAGCAGCCCATCCGTCACACGGCCCTCGAGCGCCAACATTCCCGCCAGCTCTGCGAGCTGGCAGTGTCTGCTCTTTGCGTACTGCCGGATCAATTCTGTCTTTACATCATTGGAAAATGACATGCTACTTTCCTCTTTGCGCATCCTTTCCGATATCGCGATGCTCAATTTTCAACCCGTACCCCTCATTTCCCGCCAAGCGCTTATACAGCTCGTTGGCCAGCGTCACAGAGCGGTGCTTGCCGCCGGTGCAGCCGATGGCAATCACCAGCTGGGTTTTCCCCTCAGAAATATAATTAGGAATTAAGAATTTAATTAAATCCTCATATTTATCCAAAAATTTTGTCGCATCCGGAAACTGCATCACATACTGCTGAATCTCCACATCGTTTCCGGTCTTTGGCTTTAGCTCGTCAATATAGTAGGGGTTCGGCAGGAAACGCACATCCATCACCAGATCTGCGTCCTCCGGGATTCCATACTTAAATCCAAATGAAAGAATCGTGACAAAAAGGCTCATATAGTTCTCATTCCGCATGAAGATTCGCTCCAGCTCCGCCTTGAGTTCCCTTGTGAGCATGCGACTGGTGTCTATAATATAATCTGCCTTTAATTTTAACACCGACAGTTTTTTCCGTTCTCTCGCAATTCCCTTGTCTACGCGGTCTCCCTGCGCCAGCGGATGCGTTCTCCTTGTCTCCTTGTACCGCTTGACAAGAACTCCGTCCTCCGCATCCAGAAAAAGAATCTCACAGTGTGCCTCCTTCTCCGCAAGCATACGGATCATCTCATCCACGCGCTCCAAGCCGTCCCCGCTGCGCACATCGGTGCCGATCGCCATTTTTTGATTGTCGGTGCGGAAGGTCATGCCAAAATCCACCAGCTTATCCAGCAACGGCATCGGCAGATTGTCGATACAGAAAAATCCCATATCCTCCATCATCTTCATGGCGGTGCTTTTGCCCGCACCGGACATTCCTGTCACGATCACCAAACGCAAACGTTCCATGCTTTCTCCCTTCCTGCAGACCGGCACTAAAACTCCCCGATCAGCTTTACCTCCGGCTCCAGCCGCACACCAAAGCACGCCTCCACCCGGTCCGCCACATCGCACATGAGCTGTCTCACATCCGCCGCTGTTGCGCCACCCCGGTTGATGACAAAACCACAGTGTTTTTCCGACACCTGCGCCCCGCCCACCGTGTAGCCGCGCAGACCGGCATCCATGATCAGCTGCCCTGCAAAATGTCCCTGCGGGCGCTTAAACGTACTCCCGGCACTTGGATACTCCAGCGGCTGTTTCTCGGTCCGCTGTCTCGCCAACTGTGCCATGCGCGCGCGAATCTCCCCGCTGTCTCCCGGCTCCAGCTTCAGCCGTGCCTCCACAACGATATAATTATGCTCGGGAATGCAGCTGTGCCGGTATCCGAAATCCAGCTCCCCACTGCTCAGACAGTGCGCATTTACATCCTGATCCAGCACCGTGACCTGCTCGACGACATCCCTCATCTCGCCCCCGTATGCACCGGCGTTCATCACGACCGCACCGCCGAGATTGCCCGGAATACCCGCGGCAAATTCCAATCCGCTCAATGCTGCCTGCGCCGCCTTCTGCGCGATTCCTGTGAGCATTGCGCCGGCGGACGCCACAAGTGTCTGTCCCTCAATTCGAACCTCGCTCATCTCTTCGCCGATCTCAATAACCAGCCCGCGTATTCCTCCGTCTCCCACCAAAAGGTTGCTGCCATGTCCGACGACCGTCACCGAAATGCCGGCCTGCCCTGCAAGCTTTATCAGATGCGCCAGTTCCTCCCGGCGCGGCCTCGCATAGTACTCCGCAGGACCTCCAATCCTGAAGGTCGTATGCCTCTCCATTGGTTCCTCCGCCGCAAGAATCAACTGCGGCAGCCGCTCTGTGACCAGCGCCCGAAAATCGTCCATTCCTATGCTTCCTTCAAGAATGCAATATAGCCCAGCAGCGCCTCATACAGATCCGCCTTGCTGATAATCTCCCACGGCGCATGCATGTTTAGGACTGCCACGCCGCTGTCAATCACGTTCATCCCGTAATTTGCAAGGATATAGGCGATGGTGCCGCCGCCGCCCTGGTCAACCTTGCCCAGCTCCGCCGTCTGGAACGCCACTCCCGCATTGTCAAAAATGCCGCGCAGCTTTGCCATATACTCTGCGTTGGCATCGTTCGATCCGCTCTTGCCCCGAGAACCGGTGTACTTATTGAATACAAGCCCCTTGCCGAAGTATGCGGAGTTCTTCTTCTCCATCACAGCAGGGTAATTCGGGTCAAACGCCGCGGACACATCCGAGGAGAGCACCTTGGAATTCTTCATGGCCCGGCGCATGGCCAGCTCACTGTAAGCGCCCGTGAGGTTCATCACCTCCGCCACGCAGTTTTCAAAAAAGCGGGACTGCATTCCGGTCGCGCCCACGCTGCCGATTTCCTCCTTGTCAACCAGAAGGCAGACGCTGGTGTACTCCGGTTTTTCCACCCTCTGCATCGCAACAAAAGAGGGGTATGCGCACACGCGGTCGTCATGCCCGTAACCCATGATCATGCTGCGGTCAAAGCCGTAATCCCTCGCTGCCCCCGCAGGAACCACCTCGATCTCCGCGGACAGGAAATCCTCCTCATCAATTCCGTACTCCCTTGAGAGGATATCCAGAATATTTGCCTTGACACGCTCCTTTTTGTCCTTCTTTTTCTTCCCGTCCCCCTTGGACTCCTCGTCGTCCTCCTGCTCATCAGCGGGGATTGAGCCAATCAGTACGTCCAGATTCTCGCCCTCGATGACCTTTGCCGCCTTCTTCTCCATCTGCTCAGAGGAGAGATGGATCAAAAGGTCACTGACGCCAAATACCGGATCCTCCGGCTTGTCGCCGATATTGACCGTGACTGTCGTCCCGTCCTTTTTGCAGATGACGCCGTGCAGTGCCAATGGGAGCGTCACCCACTGATATTTCTTTACACCGCCGTAATAGTGCGTATCCAGAAGCGCCATCTCAGTATCCTCATACAGCGGCACCTGCTTTAAATCCAGCCTCGGGGAATCCATATGCGCCCCCAGAATGTTCATGCCGGCCTCCAGCGGTTTTTGCCCGACAACAAACATTGCAAGCCCTTTGCCCATATTGTCTGCAACAATCTTATCGCCCGCCTTAACCGGCGCACCGGCTGCAATCAGCTCATCGAGATCCCGAAAGCCAGCCGCCTTCGCATCCGCGTACAGCCGCGCTGCGCACTCGCGCTCCGTCTTGCACTCGGAGATAAATCTGCGGTACTCCTCCGCAAACCGGAACACCTCTTCCCGCTTGTTCCCCTGCGGATATTTCTCCCATACATTTTTCTTTTCCATATTGATACCTTCTTTCTATACTTGAATAATGGAGCAGATTTATTACTCATCCTCGCTCTGCCTTGTCATGTTCTCCTGCACTCTGCGGTACAGCTCCTTGGCCGCATTGTAGCCCAGCTTCTTCTGCCTGTGGTTGACGGCCGCCGTCTCGCAGATGACGGCAAGATTCCTCCCCGGACGAATCGGCAGGGAATGGCACACGACCTTCGTTCCAAGATATTCGGTGTACTCCTCCTCCAGCCCAAGACGATCATAATCCGCATCCTTCTTCCAATCCTCCAGCTTGATGACCAGATCAATCGCCTGCTTCTCCTTGACGCACTCCACGCCGTAAAGGGCTTTGACGTCGATAATTCCGATACCCCGCAGCTCGATAAAATGCCTTGTCACATCGGGCGAGGTACCGACCAGCATGTGGTCATTGATTTTGCGGATCTCCACCACATCGTCTGTCACCAGACGGTGGCCCCTGCGAATCAGCTCCAGCGCCGCCTCACTTTTTCCGATGCCGCTGTCCCCGGTGATCATCAGACCCTCGCCGTACACATCCACAAGGACGCCGTGAATCGTGATGCAGGGCGCAAGCTGCTCGCCCAGCGCATAAATGAGTTCCGCCATGAATTCCGAGGTTGGCCGCCCGGTACCCAGGACAGGCACTCCGTACTGCTCCGCCAGCTTCAGAAGGATCTGCTCCGGCTCCAGATCTCTGCAGAAAATGATGCAGGGGATGTCAAACTGCAGGAAGTCTTCATACCGCTTCCTCCTGTCCTCATCCGCCATCTGCCGGATATAAGTATATTCCACATTTCCCATAATCTGAATTCTGGACTTCTGAAAATGTTCAAAATATCCGGCAAGCTGCAGTGCCGGACGGTTTACATCGCTGACGGTAACCTTGCGCTTCTTCAAATCCAGATTGCGGGTAAAGCATTTCAAATCCAAAAGCTCAGCCATCTTTGCCACACTGACACTGTTATTCGGCATGTACAATCCCCCATCTATTTTATTATAATCATTTGCGGTCTATGCCTCTCACGCAATTTTAACACAATTCCACATAGATCGCAATTATGTACGATGCAAAAATTCATAGACCTTCTCAGCCACCTGACGGTTTAAGCTCTCTGTCTGCGCCAGCTCCTCCACCGATGCCTGTTTCATGTTCTCCAATGACTGAAACCGCCGCATCAGCGCCTTGCGCCTTGCCGGTCCCACCCCTTCGATTTCATCCAGCGCAGAGTGCACCTGGGATTTGGAACGCAGGCTCCGGTGGTACTCAATCGCAAAGCGGTGTGCCTCGTCCTGAATCCGCGTGATCAGCTTGAAGCCCTCGCTGTGCCGGTCGATCGGAATTTCCACATTGTTGTAATACAGCCCTCTCGTCCGGTGGAAATCATCCTTCACCATGCCGCACACAGGGATATCCAGTCCCAGCTCGGAGAGAACGGAAAGACACACATTGACCTGCCCCCTGCCGCCGTCCATGAGAATGATGTCCGGGAAACGGGTAAAGCTGTCATTGATCTCCTTTTCCTCCTGCATTCCGTGGAGAAACCGGCGGGTCAGAACCTCCCTCATGGAGCCGTAATCATCCGGTCCCGTGACCGTCTTTAGCCTGAACTTCCGGTAGTCGCTGCGTTTCGGCTTTCCCCGCTCGTACACAATCATCGAACCCACCGTATCAAACCCGTTGATATTGGAAATATCGTAGGCCTCCATCCGCTCGAGCCCGGCGATCCCCAGGAGTCCTTCAAGCTCCTTCACCGCGCCGATTGTGCGGCCTTCCTCCCGCTTGATCCTCTCTTTGTCCTGCCCCAAAACCATCTCCGCATTTTTTGCCGCGAGCTCCACAAGCTTTTCCTTCATCCCCTTCTGCGGAATGACGATCGTCACCTTGTGACCGCGTTTTTTTGTCAGCCACTCCTCCATGATCTCAACATCCTGCACCGGCTCCTGCAGCATAATCCTGCGCGGAATGAAGGGTGTCCCGGCGTAAAACTGCTTGACAAATTCGGTCAGGATGTCCCCGCGCTGCTCCTCCGTCCCGACACGCACATGGAAGTGGTCGCGGCCAATGATTTTCCCTCCCCGGATGAAAAACACCTGCACCACCGCATCCACGTCATCGCTTGCCAGCGCAATGATATCCTGATCCTCTCCGTCCGTGTTCGTCACCTTCTGCTTTTGCGCAATCTGTCTGACGCTGTTCAAAAGCTCCCGGTATTCGATCGCTCGTTCAAACTCCATTTCAGCGGATGCCGCGTTCATCTTATCCTCCAGATCGCGCAGCACGGGTTTGTAGTTGCCGTTCAAAAAATCCAGCACCGCATTGACCCGCTCAGCGTACTCCTCCTTCGAGATATTCCCCTGGCAGGGCGCCGTGCACTGGTGAATATGATAGTTCAGACAGGCCCGCTCCAGCCCGATGTCCCTCGGCAGCACACGGCTGCATGTTCTGAGCCGGTAGATCTTGTTGATGAGCTCGATGGTGTCGTGCACCGCTCCGGCGCTGGTGTATGGGCCAAAATAGCGGGATTTGTCCTTGTTCATCCGACGGGAAAAAAGCACGCGCGGAAAATCCTCCCCCACTGTCACCTTGATGTACGGGTAGGTCTTGTCATCCCGGAGCATCGTGTTGTACTTTGGCGTGTGTTCCTTGATCAGGTTACATTCCAAAACCAGCGCCTCCAGCTCCGAGTCCGTGATGATATACTCAAACCTAGCAATGTGCTGCACCATCTGCTTTTTTTTAATGCCTTCGTCATGGCTGGGCTGAAAATACTGCCGCACCCGCTTTCTGAGGCTTAGTGCCTTCCCAATATAGATGATGGCGTCACTCGCGTCATGCATAAGATAAACTCCCGGCTGATCCGGGAGTTTCCTCAATTCCTCTTCAAAGTCAAACATTATGATTCCTCTGATTGATTTTCCTCTTTGCCCTCCTCCTCGGGAAGTCCCTTCATCTCCCGGAACATTTTCATGAATTCTTTTCCGGTGATGGTCTCCTTCTCGTAGAGGTAGTCGCTGATATGATCCAAAATCTCGCGGTTTTCCACCAGCAGGCCGGAAGCCTTATCATAGCACTCATTGATGATGCCAAGCACCTCCTTATCGATCTGCCCTGCAGTGTCCTCGCCGCAGATCAGGCCCGCGCCGCCGTCCAGATACTGATTCTGGATGGTCGCAAGGCACATCATGCCAAATTTATCCGACATACCGTACATGGTGACCATGGCGCGCGCAATCTTTGTCGCCTGCTCAATATCGTTCGCCGCACCGCTGGTCGCTGACTGAAATACCAGAACCTCCGCCGCACGCCCCGCCATATAAGTTGTAATTTTTGCGAGAAGTTCGTCCTTTGTCTCCAGATACTTCTCCTCCTCCGGGGTCTGCAGCGTGTAGCCTAAAGCGCCCATTGTGCGGGGCACAATCGTGATCTTCTGCACCGGCTCCGTATTTTTCTGCAGGGCGGAAACCAGCGCGTGTCCGACCTCGTGGTAGGATACAATATGCCGCTCCCTCTCGCTCATCACACGGTCTTTCTTCTCCTTGCCGCCCACTGCCACAAGCTCAAACGCCTCAAAGAGATCCGACTGGTTCACAAAATGGCGTCCGTTCTTGACCGCATTGATGGCGGCCTCGTTAATCATGTTCGCAAGATCCGAGCCCACCAGTCCCGCGGTAGCAAGCGCCAGCGCGTCCAGATCCACGGTCTCATCCATGTGGACATCCTTGGAGTGAACCTTGAGCGTCTCCAGACGCCCTTTCAAATCCGGCTTGTCAACAATGATCCGGCGGTCAAAGCGTCCCGGACGAAGCAGCGCTTTGTCCAGCACCTCCGGTCGGTTTGTCGCCGCTAAAATCAAAATTCCCTTTGAGGGATCAAAGCCATCCATCTCGGCGAGAAGCTGGTTTAAGGTCTGCTCCCTCTCGTCATTTCCGCCGTAGCGGCTGTCACGGCTCTTGCCGATGGCATCAATCTCATCGATAAATATGATGCAGGGGGCCATCTTCTGTGCCTCCTTGAACAAATCCCTCACCCGGGATGCGCCCACACCGACGAACATCTCCACAAAATCCGAGCCTGCCAATGAGAAAAACGGCACATTCGCCTCGCCCGCCACAGCCTTGGCAAGCAGGGTTTTTCCGGTTCCGGGTGGTCCCACAAGGAGGGCTCCCTTCGGCAGCTTGGCGCCAATCTCACTGTATTTTTTGGGGTTATGCAGGAAATCGACCACCTCCTGCAAAGACTCCTTCGCCTCATCCTGCCCCGCCACATCCTTGAAGGTGACGCCGGTGGTTTTTTCCACATAGACCTTGGCCGTGCTTTTCCCCACGCCCATCGCCCCGCCGCCCATGCGCCTCATCAGGATTCCAAACAGAATCCAGACAAACACAAAGGGGATCACGATGCTTAAAATATTTACCAGCCATGTAGAGGTGTTGTCCGGAACCTTGGCGCTGATCACCACGGGCTTGTCCCCGGATGTCCTCGCATTTTTCAGCGCTGCGACCAGCTCCGGATCGTTCACGTAACCGGTGTAGTAGGTGATGGGATACTGGCCCTTATCCTTCACGAGCTTATAGTCGATTTCGTAGCTCCCGAATTCCACGGATTCCACATTTCCCGCAGCAAGCTGCTCCAGAAACTCTGTGTAGGTGGTCTCTTTCGAGCTCATCTGGGAAAAACGGCTCGCCAGAAGCGACACGAAAAACAGCACCACCAACGCCATCAGAATAAAGCTTAAAATCATCTGGCCGTTGCGGTTCCCTTTATTGCTGCGATTGCCGCTTCCACCCTTGTCTCTGTTGTTTTTATAGTCCTTAGGGGTATTATCCATAGTTCCTCCAGTGTATGTAGATAATCAACAATTGTATTATATGTAAAAAAGACATTGAAATCAACAACTTGTTAATGAACTTTTCTCTTTATTTCTAAAGTTTTTCTAAAAAAACTATAGAATATTTTCCCCGCAGGCGGTATAATACATAGTTGTTTGTGAAATGAGCATACACTTGGAGGACAATTATGTCAGTAAAATACGTTTTCGTTACCGGCGGCGTAGTCTCCGGCCTCGGGAAGGGCATCACAGCCGCATCCCTTGGACGTCTGTTAAAGGCGAGGGGATACCGGGTAACCATGCAAAAATTTGATCCGTACATCAATATCGACCCGGGAACCATGAACCCGATCCAGCACGGCGAGGTGTTTGTCACCGACGACGGGGCCGAGACCGACCTGGATCTCGGACACTATGAGCGCTTTATTGACGAATGTCTTACCAAGAATTCCAATGTGACCACCGGCAAGGTGTACTGGTCCGTGCTGCAGAAAGAGCGCCGCGGCGATTACGGCGGCGGAACCGTACAGGTGATTCCCCACATTACGAACGAGATCAAAAGCCGTTTCTACCGCAATTTCACCTCTGACGAGATGCACATTGCAATCATCGAGGTCGGCGGCACGGTCGGCGATATCGAGAGCCAGCCCTTTTTGGAGGCGATCCGCCAGTTCCAGCACGAGGTGGGACACGAAAACGCAATCCTCTGCCATGTCACCCTGATCCCTTACATCAAAGCCTCCGGCGAGCTCAAGACCAAGCCGACGCAGGCCAGTGTGAAGGAATTGCAGGGCATGGGCATTCAGCCTGACCTCATCGTCTGCCGCTCCGAGCACCCTCTGGATCAGGGAATCAAGGACAAGATCGCCCTCTACTGCAACGTGCCAAATTCGCACGTCCTGCAGAATCTGGACGTCGAGCACTTATATGAGGCGCCGCTGGCAATGGAACAGGAAAACCTCGCAAAGGTCGTCTGTGAGTGCTTAAACCTTCCCTGCCCCGAGCCGGATCTGACCGACTGGAAGCAGATGGTGGATGATCTGCGCCATCCGGACAGAGAAGTAAGGGTAGCGATTGTCGGAAAATACACTGCGCTCCATGATGCCTATATCTCGGTTGTGGAGGCATTAAAGCACGGAGGGATCCCGCAGCATGTCACCGTGAACATCAAGTGGATCGACTCCGAGGATGTCACGGAATCCAACTCCGAAGAAATATTCGCCGATATCGGCGGCATTGTCGTTCCCGGCGGTTTCGGCATCCGCGGCGTGGAGGGCAAGATTTTGGCCGCAAAATACGCCAGAGAGCACAAAATCCCATACCTCGGACTGTGCCTCGGCATGCAGGTCGCAATTGTCGAGTTTGCACGAAATGTGTGCGGATTTAATGACGCTCACAGCATTGAAGCAGACCCCAACACCACGCACCCGGTCATCGCCCTGATGCCCGATCAAAACGGCGTTGAGGATATCGGAGGCACCCTGCGTCTCGGCTCCTATCCCTGCATTCTGGACAAGACCTCCAGAGCCTATCAGGCATACGGAGCGGAAGAGATCAACGAGCGCCATCGCCACCGCTATGAGGTAAACAACGATTACCGCACGGCGCTCACCGAGCACGGCATGAAGCTCTGCGGCACTTCGCCGGACGGCCGCATTGTGGAGATGATTGAGATTCCGGATCACCCGTGGTTCATCGCAACCCAGGCCCACCCGGAGTTCAAATCCCGCCCGAACCGCCCGCACCCGCTGTTCCGCGGATTTATCGAGGCAGCATTATGACGCTTCCAAAAGATCCGTTCGTACTACTGAGCGTCATCAACACACAGCTGCGGGACCATTACCCCAGCTTGGAGGAGCTGGCCGCTGCATATATGGTGGATGTGCAGACATTGACCGATCAGCTCGCCGCCATCAATTACCACTATGATCCGGAAAAGAATCAATTCGTGTGATACCAGGATCACAAGATCAAAAATTGCCCGTGCTTGCACAAGGGCAATTTTTGATCTTAGTGACCCGCCCAAACATCTGAAGCAGACGCATTGCAGTACGAACTCCGTTCGTAGGCATCTGCCGTGTGATAAGGAATCCCCCCACTCCGTGGGTCCCCCCTTGTGACAATAATTAGCAATACCTCCAGAAAATGAAAAGCATCGAGATCGTCACCACAATCAGCGTAGCCGGCACACTGACCTTGCAGTAGCGCCCCCAGCCGATCCGGTGTCCGTTCTTTTGAGCGACGGAGACGCCGACAACATTGGCGGAGGCCCCGATCGGTGTCGCGGCTCCTCCGATATCTGTACCCATGGACAACGCCCACGCCAGCGTGTTCAGATCCACTCCCAGAGTAACCGACAGGCTTTGGATCACGGGAACCATCGTTGCTGCAAACGGAATATTATCCACAAACGCACTGGCGAACGCAGACACCCACATAATAATCGCAACCATCAGCATGAAATTACCGTGGCTTAACCTGCCGATCAGCTTTGCGGCCAGCCCCAGGACACCTGTCTGATCCAGTCCCCCCACCACAACAAACAGACCGACAAAAAACAGGAGCATTTTAAAATCCACCTTGGCCAAAAGCCGTCCCGCATGACGCGCGTTTGCCGCCAGCGTCACCACCGCAATAAAAGCGCCGATAAAAGCCACTGTGAGGCCCGTGGTCGCATGTGAGACGAGCATAACCACCGCGATTGCAAAAATTACCGTGCTCACCGCAAACTCCTTTTTGCTGCTGATCACACTCTCCGGTGCAGGCAATTGAGTCAAATCAACACCGGCATTGCTCCCCGCCAGCTGCCTGCGGAACACAAGATAAAAATATGCCACCACAGAAATCAGCGAAACTCCCGCCAGTACTCCGGTATTGGTGAGAAAATCCGTGAAGGAATATCCCAGCTCCGTACCGATAATGATGTTTGGCGGATCTCCGCACATTGTCGCGGAGCCCCCCAGATTGGCACAAAAGATCTCCGACAAAATCATTGGCACCGGATCAAATTTCAGGATATGGGCAAGCTCGGCGGTCACGGCCGCAAGGAAAAGAATCACTGTGATGCTGTCGATGAACATGGACAGTATCGTGGACATAATCATAAAGACAACAAACAGGGAAAGGGTGCGATAATGCACCAGCTTCGCGAGCCTCATACAGAGCCAGCGAAAGAAACCGGCCTCTGCCATTCCCTCGACCATGACCATCATCCCAAACAGAAAAATGATGGTCGCCCAGTTGATTCCGGTGGAGACCTCGCCGGCCTCCCCGCCGTTATACCAGAACTCTGCAGCAAAGATCGACCGGACATTAAGCGTCTCCCAAACGGCGGACAGGCTGTGCATTGCAAGGCCGAACACCAGAACCATTGTTGCCGCCGCCGCAATAAGCGTCACGTACTGTTTTTCAAATTTGTCCCAGACAATCATACCAAACATCAACACGAAAATAATAATTGCCAGAATCTGTGCCATTGTCATCGTCTCTATTCTCTCCTCTTTCCCCGGTCAAAAGCTGCCGGAGCGTATGATCAACACCTATTTTGTTATCTTAGCACTATAAAAATCAAAAAAACAGGGTCACTTTCCATAATTTTTACCCACAAAAATTTGTTCTTTTTTAACAATTTTTCTACCAAAAAAATAATATGCCTGCAGATCGTTTTTTGTGTAACAGGAAATTCAAAGATACGTGAAAAGCGGCTGTCCCAAATGGAACAGCCGCCTTTCGAGGAGTTTAGTTATGAAAATGTTTATAAATAAAAAGGGAATATTGTAAAGGAATTTCTTCCGTTTACAAGAATCAGTATATGCTCAAAATGTGTTTTTTATATGTCTATTTTCAAAAACATTTCTAAAATAATCCCACATCTGCTTTATACTTTTTTTATAATTAATAATCAAGCATCAGCAGCTTGCGGCAAAGAGCAAGCTTGTCATCATTCCCGTCACTGTTCTCGAACACCACATGTCCCTGCCGGTCTTCGGTCCTCAGCAGCCCGGCCGCAGCCAGTCTCCTCTGCATTTCGCGGGCCGTTCCCTCTCCGCCGTCAAAGATCCTCACATGCGAACCAAGTACGCTCCCAATCTGCCTGCGCGCAAAGGGATAGTGCGTGCAGCCTAAAACCACTGCATCCACAGCATTGTCCCGGTAGTCATAAAGGAGCTCCGTCAGATATTTGTGCAGATCTTCTCCGTCCAGATCTCCCCGCTCCACAAAATCCATCAGCCCCGGACAGGGCAGCGGGAATATGTCCGCCTCCTTTTCATACAAAGCCACGAGCCGCCTGAACTTTTCTTCGCGGATTGTCATCGGTGTCGCCATCACCAATACCCGCGGGTGCTCCCCGCTCTTCGCCGCCGGTTTCACCGCCGGCTCGATCCCCACTATGGGAATATAAGGGTATTGCTCCCGCAGCGTCCGAACCGCAGCGCTGGTCGCTGTGTTGCACGCCACAACCAGCCCCTTTGCCCCCTGATCGAACAGCCACCGTGCGTGCCCACAGGTCAGGGTCCGCACCGTTTCTGTATCCTTCACGCCGTAAGGAGCATGCTTCGAATCCCCATAGTAGAGGTAATCTTCCCCGGGCATCAGCCGCGCAAGCTCTCTGAGGACGCTGATCCCACCCACTCCGGAATCAAAGACCGCAATCGGTCCGCCTGATTGTAATGAGTATTTCATCAGTTATCCTTTCCACCCTTGCAATCTGTCAGAGGTTAGTGATATAATAAGGCTGGCATGTAATGTTATTCGGAGGAACCTATGGTAACGGAAGAAGGACTTTTTGGCAATTTCAAACAATGCAAAGAATGCGGTCGGGCTCTCTCCCAGCACTATGAGGGTGATTTATGCCCAAGATGCATAGATGCCGGACTGTTCCGCGAAGTGAAGGAATTCATCCGCTCCAACAATGTTAACGAGTACGAGGTAGCCGAGCACTTTCACATTCATCTCAAACAGGTAAAAGAGTGGATTCGTGAGGGACGCATCGAATACTGTATTGACGATCCCTCATCGAATGTGTCCAGCCTGCACTGTCAGCGCTGCGGTGTAGCCGTTAATTTCGGCACCCTCTGCCCCAAATGCCTCAAGCTCCTAAACGGCAACAAGGGATACACCTCCGACACTCCCGGAGAGGACAGCCGTATGCGGTTCCTCGATCGCGGAAACAAAACCTGATCTCACAAAAAGAGTCGCTTGCGACTCTTTTGTTATGCCCGTTTTACCGTCTGCGAATGACCTTCTGCGCATACTTTACCATCATGGCATCCAAATATTTGTCATCCGGTTCAAACCGGATCAATAAAGTCTGCCCCCCATGATTGATCACCATGACATAGCAGGGAACTCCTTTTTGGTGAGAGGTGTAGTCCTTCACCTTTGCCGTGTGATCCCCCTGATACTTCATGACACTGCGATCCTCCGCCGGGGCAATCTGGGCAACCTCATCCATCGAATATACCGCCAGTGATCTGCGGCGGCTCTTGTTGATCACCTTCGCAAATCGAACCTCCCCATCAAAATAAGAGTATTCAAACTCTTTGTTCGTCTGAAAGGTAAGCCAATACCCCAGCGCAGCAAACGCAAAGGCCAGCAGAACCAGAAGCGGGTTCCAGCAGGACAGCACAACTGTCCCCAATGCAAGCGCAAAGCAGAAGATTCCGATGAACGGCACGATCATATTTCGTTTCACCGGCACCAATACATAGATTTCCAACATACTTACTCCTTTACAAAAAGGGAGCCCTGTGTTAAGGCTCCCTTTTATCCATAAAAACACTCAATTAGAACAAATCCACGTTGCCGTCAAACTTGCCGCCATTAATTACATAGTATGCCTTATTTTCCTCAGTCACAATGTAGATTTCCATCTGCTTGATTGCTCCTGCTCTGTGTCCCTCGGCAATAAACTTGTTCAAAATTTTCTCCTGAACGGCTGTCGTTTCGACCTCTTTGCCGCCGAACTGAAGTACTGTCTTGATCACATCATCGGCAACCTTCTTAACCACCGACGAGTTCTTACCTGTGGTTTTCTTCTTTGCAGCTCCGGTCTTCTTTGCAGCAGCTGCTTTCTTAGTGGTCTTTGCAGCTCCGGTTTTCTTTGCAGCCGGCGCCTTCCCCTCGTTTGCCACTGTCTTAGCAGTTTCCTTTACATCAGCCTTTGTTGCAGCTACTGTCGCCTTCTCTTCGCTCTTTGCAACCGGTGCTGCTGTCTTGGTTTCCTTGTTCTCCATGATATTACCCTCCTATAATTTTTATTTACGCACAGACTAAAAAATTCTCTATAGCAACAAGTGCCTCCTTCTCGTCAGCTCCGCTTGTCACAATATCCACAGACATCCCTTCTGATGGATTGAACGCCATAATACCCATGATACTCTTTGCATTAATCCGGCGGTTATCGCTTTCAAGCATAATATCACTGTCGAACCTACAAGCCACCTGAACAAGTTCAGCAATTGGATTATCATGTCCTTCAGCCACGTTTGAAACAACAATATTTTTTCTACTCATACGCGCTCCTTTTCCAACTCTGTGCAAACACACAATTAGAATATACCTTAATTTTTCATTAATTGCAACAGTTGCATAAAATTTTGTTAATGATCACGAATGAGCGTGGAAACCATGCAACAAATTGTTCAAATTAACAACTTTTTTTCACTTAAGTAAGTGAAAAAAACATTGCCGGCATCCGAAAACCACTGATCGGCATTTTCATACGACATGGATTGTGTTACTCCTCTGGATGGATCAAAATAATAGATCACACTTGCAGTGTAACCGGTCACAAGTACCGCACTGTCACTTCCTGTGAGCGCAAACACCGGACTGCCTTCGCTCACATAATACACAATTTCATTCACCGTACACCCCGACACATCCAGAACCTCCTTGTCCTTCAAGGTTGATTCAAGCGCGCTTTTCGGGGTCTCCCCGTTTTCGATCAGCTCCTTCACACTGAGGCCCTCGCCGCAGTATTCCAACATGGCGGATACCGCCTGCACCAGCGTGGAGGATCCGCGGTCCGCGTCGTTGACCGTCACGCCCCTGAAGGGATCCCGATAGGTTCGCCTCGCCCTCATCCAGATGTATCTCTGATTATTGTCCACAACGACCCCGAGCCGCTCATTGGCCCGCAGGATTGCATCGGTAATATTGTCCGTAGCCAGAAGAACGTCCCCCTTCATGTAAACATAAAAACGCTCCTGCTGCTCCCGCTGTTCATCAAAAGATAGAATTTTCATTTCATCCTGCACAACCGCCTTTGATGTCACCATCACGGTCTTCACTCTCTCGGACGAATTATGGGGTGTGATTGTGCGCTCCGTCTCCTTCTTCGCCGTGACAAGCTTGCCCACGGACACACGCCCCTCCGCCTCCGCAACGCGGTTCATGATCGCGTCCGTGCCCGAAGAGACATACTGGTCCTCGGATTTACAGATCAGGTTCACATTGATCATATAATCATCCACGGAGATGGATTCGATCTTGGCTCCCTCCTGCCGATAGGTTTTTAATATCTCATGCCCTCCCGAAGCAAACGACATAATTTTCAGCCAATTCATTGGAAACACGGGGTTTCCGGCGGCATCCACCGTCACTTCTTCCGCAGAAGCCGCACCAAAAATAAAATCCTCGTCAATAAAGGCCAGCGGGCGCATATATAAGTTTTTTTCATCCACGATATCATAGACAGAACCATTTGAAAAATCCATCATCCGAATTGTTTGGCTGGAGTATTCCGCCTCCCTGTCTACCCACGCAAAATAGCGGTTGGATGCCGATGCACAGTAGCAGCTCTCCTTCAGACGCTCCACCACAACCTTTGTCTCCATTGTGTTGAGATCTACACTGTACAGATTCCGGTCGATCATCAGGTACAGGATGTCCTGGTCATTCATATACATGAGCTGCCCCATCTCCGCCTTCAGAATTTCAAAGGATTCCTTAAACGGAATGAACACCTCCTCATCCACGGTGTGAACCAGTCCGTCAAAATGGTACACCCCGATTCCGACCTCCCCCTCGTGCTCTCCGCGGTTCATATATCCGTATACGACAAAATCGACACTTCCCGCCTCGTCCACGCGCACAATCTTGATCTCGTGCTGATCCCAGTTTTCCCTTGCATCAATCCCTTCCGCTCCGCGGAAGCTGAACACCTGGGCGATTTTCCCGCCCAGACGGTCATAGCACCAGAGCTCGCCCTCCTGCACAAAGGCAATTTTGTCGCCGGTCTCGCTGGCAGCATACCCGATATCCGGATTGCGAATCCCCAGCATAATGCTTCCGTTCTCCAAAAGAAACGTATTCTCTCCCCGGAAGATCTGGTTCATCCTGCGCTCAAAATTGAGCACATACATACGGGTCGTAGTGAGGCGCAGACGGTAATACTCCTCCACATTGTAAAAATCCGTCTCTCCGGAAGCGTTCTGGCTGGACATCACATAGGAGAGCGTGAGCACATCGTAGGAATCGTTCAGCTCCTTGAAAGACGGCACAGGCTCCGTCAGCCTCACCCCCGGAAATTCCGCCCATGTAATCTGCTTGAGCGTGCAGCTTAAATCCACGTAATCGAGCGTGGTCGGATCTCCTGTTGCCGGATCCATATAAGTCGGGATAAAGCGGTCCGCATCATCCCGAAACGTATAATCGTGAAACTGAAGCGCAAACTCCAGAGAATCCTTTGCCGTTCCGGTCGTCTGCATAAGCCTTGTATAATAAAAGATCTCATCCTCCCCGGAAGTCAGGGTGATGATCATCACATACTCTTCATTTTCCACAAGAAGGTTTTGAATCGCAAGCACGCCGCTGATCCGTCCTCTGACCAGACTGTAGTCGCTCACATCATTTTTTGCAACCAGCCGCTTGGAATCCATACTGCGGATTTCATAACGAATTCTGTCAATTTTTCGTCCATAAGTAACCACAGAGATCGGCAGCAGCCTGTCGTCTGCGACCGGCGTGATTGTATCCCGCATGGCAGTGGCATCCATCTCCTCCACATAGCCGTGCAGTTCATTGATGATCGTGTCATTATATGAAAAATAGATGAGCGGCAGGCTTGCCTCCGCCATGGCCGTAGTCAAATCCGGCTTGTCCTGATTCAGCGTAAAACCGAAGGTGACGAGCGCGGAAATAAAAACCACCGTCATCACAATCAGCTTGATAATTTTTCGTTTCATGTTTCTGCACCTTTATAATGCGGGGGATATTCCCCCGCACTTGTAACCGCCTTGATGATTACCACCAGCGTCTGCAGCGGCGGTGACGACACCTTCTGCGATACATCTCTGTCCCAAACAGCGCGGCAACCAGACTTCTCAGCCAGTTGTCCCGCCCTTCGTCACGGCCGGCCGCAGCCATGCTTTTTCCTGAAATTTCCATGGGAACCATGTCAAAGTACTGTCTTTCGCCAGACTGTTTCTCCTGGCCGCCCTCAATCTTCCGACACAGTTCGTCAATCTCCTTCTGTATCATCATCTGATCCGGCTCCTCGTCGTAGATCCGGCTCCCCTCGCCCTCCAATTCGTCCAGACGGTCCTCCACCTGCTTTAAAACCATCTGTACCTCCTTGGGATAATACAGTTTCATTCGTTCGATATCCTTCTCGTACTCCATCTCCGTGAGGTACATATTCTGCATCGGATAGGTCATATAGAAGGGAATCTTCGGGTATGATTCATCCTTATAATCCACAGGCAACGCTCCAAGCTGTTATCATTATAGAGTATGCAGCCGCAGATCAATCGGTACCTGTCTTCCTTAATCCTCAGAAGCCACTTCCTCAATATAATCGGCACTGACATAGCCGGTCCTTCCCTGATATTCCAAGACCGCCCATCCATCCTCCTCGCCGAGCAGCTCAAACTGAGTCCCCTCCGCAAGAACCGTAATCACCGCACAGTTGGTATTCGGCTCAGCTCGCATATTTACACGGGTTGTCGTCCTCATGACCGGGTTGGGCTCCTCCTGCGAGGGCTCTTCGGATGGCTCTTCGGAGTCCTCCGTACCTTCACTGGGCTCCTCCGGCGCCGGCAGATTCTGTGTCTCCTGCGTCTGCTGCGTATCCGGCTTTCCGGATGTCGGGTTTTTCTTCAGCAAAAAAATCAGACCTACTATTGCCGCTGCCACAAGCAGACAGAACACCGCAAAAATTATCCTCGCGAGGATTACATCTTTTCTGTGACTTTTCTTCATATATCGTTCCCCCTTATCCTATGTTCTGTCTGCAGACGGCCATTCTCTTATAAGTCATGATACTACAGGGACTCCGCTTTGTCCACGGTTTGTTCAAAACCCTTACAATTTTCTCAGTCCTGCCGCCCTTTACTCCAGCAGCAGCTCCTCCACGGTCACAAATTCATAGCCCTGCTCCGAGAGCGCGTCAATCACTGCAAAGGCCGCCTGCACCGAGGACGACGAGGCATCGTGAAGAAGGATGATCGTCCCTCCCCCGTTCACTGCTTTTATAATTCGCCTTGCCACGACGTCCTTATTTGTTGTCGCCCAGTCTAACGGATCCACATCCCAGAGCACCTCAATCATGGGCACCTTGTCATTCAAAGACTTCTTCCAGCAGCCGTAAGGCGGACGAATAAAGCCGGGATACTCTCCGGCCACCGCTTCAATGGCATCTCCTGTCGTTTGAATCTGCCGCATTGCCGCCTCATCTCCGATCTGACTGAAATTCACATGCTCATAGGAGTGCACTCCGATCAGATGACCGTCCTCCTTTATTTTTTTCACAATTTCCGGATATAATTCCACTTCTTTGCCCAAAAGAAAAAACGTGGCTTTCACATCACGTTTTTTCAGTCCCTGCAGCAGCTTATTCGTGTAGAGAGGATTGGGACCGTCATCAAAAGTGAGCGCAATCTTTTTCGGCAGCTCCTGGTATTCCCCGGAGTTCTCCGTCTCCTCTGCATCCTTCCCGTCCTCGCCGGAAATATCGGCCAGCCGGATCGTCGAAAGCTCCGTTTTCACAAAACACGCCGCCCTCCCAAGAACAAATGCCAGCAGGAAAACCAGAACTCCCCGTATCGCGACGCCAGCTCTCATTGTACAGATTCGTCTTTGTTTCATCGCAGCCCCTGTGCATTGTCATTACTTACATTCTATTCAAAACAGGGGGCGGTTATTATAAAAAGAGGTCCCCGTTTTCACGGAAACCCCTTTCTACATTCATCATACCATGGATTACTCTTCCACAATCTCCGCATCCGGAGCATTCTTTTTCACAGACTCGACTCCGTTTAAACAGTTTGCATGCGTCGTATAACCCTCTCCGACAGCGATGATCTGTCCATTGGTCGCTTTCAGGCGGAAACGATACTCTCCTGCCTTGTCAACATAAACCTCAAACTTGGGATTTTTCTCCGTCTGGAAGCCCTCTACACTCTGATCCTCCACAGCCGCAGCCGGCGCGTTTTTCTTGACGGACTCAATGCCCTTCATGCAGCTCTCCTTGGAGGAATAAACCTCAGAGGTCGCAATCACCTGTCCGTTGGTTGCCTTCAGATCAAACTTGATCCCGGTATTCGTTTTCTTTACAACAAATTTGCCCATTGTTTTTCCCTCCTTTTGTATCGTCGGCGCGACAGGATTTGAACCTGCGACCTCTGCGTCCCGAACGCAGCGCTCT
>JAFLRQ010000020.1:0-6038 GCA_022511395.1 Agathobacter sp.
GGGACAATAAAAAGCAAAATGCAAAAGACAGAGGGTAAATCCAGAAAATACTGTAAGGCCGCCTTCCCTCCGCTGGCAACAGTCTCTAATAAGAATACGATCAAAATGACAACAATCTCCAGCAGCAGCACCTTTCCCACAGAATGTTTCTTCATATCAGTTCCTCCCCACAGTTTTATACTGCAAATATACTACCACACGGAGAGTTCTACCGCTATACTACCTTTGAAAAAAAGGGTAGTATTTTCTGCTATGCCGCCTTCTGTCCCTGTTCCTCCCAGTCGCTCCGGAACGTGCGTATCTTTTCCTTGATAATCATCGGGTTGTCTCCCGCCTGAATCGAGAGCACGCCCTCCATGATCAGTTCCATCTCAAGCTCCTGCAGCGTGCTGCTCCTCTTCAGCTTCTCCGCGATGGGGATGCACACCCAGTTTGCCAGCACCGAGCCGTACAGTGTCGTGATGAGCGCCAGCGACATGCCAAGTCCCACAGAGCCCGGATCAGCCCCCATGGATTTCATCATGTTGATGAGTCCAAGCAGAGTTCCCACCATGCCCCACGCCGGTGCGTAGGCTCCCAGGTTCTCCCAGAAGGTGACCCGCCTGCGGTTGTTCTCAGAGGTGTGGAGCAGGTCGGTCTCCAAAATATCCTTGACAAGCTCCGGATCGGTTCCGTCAACCGTCAGCCGGATCCCCTTCTGCATATAGGGGTTTTCAATTTTCATGCTGTACTCCTCCAGCGCCAGCAGCCCGTCCTTGCGGGAGATCACGGCCATCTCGTATATCTGGTTCGCGATATCATCCAGATTCTGCGTCTGGTGCGACATCGCGGCGGAAAAGCTCTTCAGCCCGTCCGCAAACTCTCCAAAGGACTCCGAGGTGATCATCACCGCAAAAAACGCCCCGCCGAAGGTGACCAGCATAGACGGGATATGGATAAAATTGAGAATCGTCCGAATTCCACCGTTGGTTGCAATCCCCGTGATAATCGCCCCGAAACAGCACAAAAACCCGGTCAGTGCAGACATGTTCATTTTTTTCATACAATCGCCTCCTAAACTGATGTGACAAGCCAACACATTGTCGATAGTATGAACGTAACATTTCCGCCCTGCCGGGTCTATACTACTTTTGTGAATACGGGTAGCATTTTTCAAATCCGGGCTTATCCGAATATCAATCCTCTGAGCAGCCAGCCAATGAGGAATACCACCGCCAGTGCGACGATCGTCATAAGCCAATACATCACCGCTGAGTAATGGAACCGCTTCCATACTCCAAAGACCTGAAAAAGAATAATGATGTTTAACAGCATGAACAGTCCCGTCACTATAATCAGGATATTGTAGGAAAGCGTCATGAAAATAAGCAGGAATACCATAGTGGATCCCCAAATTTTCAACAGCTCACTTTTCGGGTATTTCTCATCCCACTCCCGCGTCTCCTCCTCAATCCGTTTCAGGATTTTGCTGATCTGCATGAAATTAAATACAAAGCCAACCTTGAGCCTCTGATGCCTCTGCTGCAATTCCTCGTCAACGTCATCTCCCCATCGTGATCCCATGTCTGTTCCCTCCCCTGTCTGCACCAGTGTAATGCACACCGGTTATTTACGTGCGCGGCCGTCCGCCGGCACAACACCTTTCTTATCTTAACACAAATACATGTATATGACAAGATGGCTGATTCCCTTTTCGGAAACCAGCCATCCTGCCATTGCCTAATTAACTTCTCTCATCACAAACGCTCCAAAGCGGGGGAATTACAATGCCTACATGAACGGCCGCTCCAGAATATTTTTCACCACTCCGTCCTCCACAATGAAGAACAGCGGAAACCACGGCTTTCCGTCGGTATAGTGGTTCACATACCGGCGAAACTCATCCAGGCTCATTGTGTTGTAATATCCCGGATATTCCGAACCGGTAAAGTCACCATACCAGTCGATGAACGTATAATTCGCCTTCTTGCCGCAGGTCCATACAGTGAGCTCCTCCTCCGGGTTATAGAAATAATATCCGTCCGGCATATCATTTTCCGTAAGTCCCAGCTCCGCGACCCGCTCCGTATCCGCATCCGTGATATATTCCATGATGTCCACGGTGATCCGGTCTCCCGAAATATCCCTGATGAAGGCGGCAATCGTTCCGTTAAACGCCTCCTTCGGGGCAGAGATCCTCGCCGGAATCGCGCCGCAGGTCACGAAACGGATGTTGGAAATCTCTGATGTCATCTGCAGGTAGAGGCCGAGCGTCTCCTGCGTGTACTTCCCATCCGTGACCGGATACAGCAGGTAGGTCTCGTCCTCCGTCGCCGAGATATAGCTGCAAGTACCGGCAGCGTTCCACTCCCCGCCGGCCTTAAATTCCTCCTCCGTCAGAGGCTCGTTCCAGCGTACAATATTGCAGAGAACGCCGCCCCCCTCACAGGCCTCTCTGGTCTGCGCACTGTAAACGGCATAGGAATCCTCCCCCTGCCGCTCCACTCCGTAGCGGCCTTTCCAGTTGTCCGGAAGGATCAGCGAGATGCGGAAATCCTCCAACTCCACAATCTCGTCTCCCACCGGAGTTCCGGCGGCGCCCTGTCTTGCCTGCACCGACATTCCAGTCATAAAGCTCGCCGCCATCAGCGCAAGCGCCGCCGCACATGCCGCCAGCCTCTTGAGCCCTCTCACGCGGTGCTGCTTCCGATAATTAGGAATATCTTCCGCCTGCTGCACAAGCCTGTCGTCTATGTTCCCGATTCGTTCTGATAACTGTTCCTTATTCATAGCGTATACCCTTCCCTTTCCAAGTATTGTTTTAATTTCTGACGCATTTCAAACAGGATGGACTTCACCTTGCTCGGGTGGAATCCGGTCCGTCTGCAGATACTGTCGATGGACTCAAAGTACCAATACCTCCGGATAAAAACATTGCGCTTTTCTTCCCCCTGCTGCCAGAGGAAGGCGTCGATGGCATGCTCCATCTGCCTCTGTTCAATCTCCGACTCCACGCTGTCCGTTCCCGAAACAATATCTCCCAGTTCCTCGATAGATACAACCGCCTCGGGATTCCGTTTCGCGGCAGTAACGTACTCGTACTTTTTCAGGGCAAGATTCCTTGTGATCTTCCCGATAAATGCCGAGAAACGGTTGGGGCGCTTCGAGGGAATCTCAGTCCACACGGTATAGTAGGTGTCGTTGACGCACTCCTCACAATCCTCTTTATTTGCAAGGATGTTATTTGCAATATAGGCACACAGTTTCCCGTATTTCGCCATCGTTTCCCTGATGGCGCCCTCGTCCCTTGCCCAATATAGATCAACAATTTTCTGATCGTCCATTCGATCCCTCTTTTCTGCTGCAATATTGTGAAAGCCGCCTTCACCATATAAGTACGGTTTTTTGGAAAAAGGTTGTAATTTATTTTCTTTTTTTAAAAAAGCAGGAAAGAAAAACCCTTCCTGCTTCTGCCAATCCATGTTTAGTTCTCGTTCATCTTCGCCAGCTTCGCCGCCTGAGCCGCAGTGTTGCACGCGTCTATAATCTCCTGGATGTCGCCGTCCAATATTTTGTCCAGCTTATACAATGTCAGATTGATGCGGTGGTCCGTGACGCGCCCCTGCGGGAAATTGTAGGTGCGGATCTTCTCTGCCCGGTCTCCGGTGCCGATCTGGCTGCGGCGCTCCTCTGCCTCGGCGTCCTGCTTTTTCTGGAGCTCCAAGTCATACAGCTTCGCCCGAAGGAGCGCAAACGCTTTGTCCTTATTCTGGATCTGGGACTTTTCCGTCTGGCTGTAGATCACTATGCCCGTGGGATAGTGGGTCAGGCGCACTGCGGAGTCCGTCGTATTCACGCACTGCCCTCCGTTTCCGGAAGCCCTCATGACATCGATTCGGATATCCTTCTCATCGATCTTGATATCCACATCCTCCGCCTCCGGCATCACGGCCACCGAACAGGTCGAGGTCTGAATCCGGCCCTGCGACTCCGTCTCCGGCACGCGCTGCACCCGGTGCACGCCGGACTCATATTTGAGTACCGAGTATGCCCCGTCTCCGGTCACCATAAAATTCACCGACTTCATGCCGCCGATTCCCGTCTCGTCCACCTCCAGCGTCTCCACCTTCCAGCGGCGGCTCTCCGCGTAGTGGACATACATGCGGTAAATTTCCGCGGCAAACAGCGCAGCCTCCTCTCCTCCGGCGCCCGCGCGGATTTCCACAATCACATTCTTGTCGTCGTTGGGATCCTTCGGGAGAAGCAGTATTTTAAGCTTCCCCTCAAGCTCCTCCAGCCGCGCCTTGGACTCGTTCATCTCCTCCTTGGCAAGCTCCCGCATTTCCTCGTCGGATTCCTCGTCCAGAATCGCAAGGGAGTCCTCAATATTCTGTTTGGACTGCTTATACTCCTTGTAAGCCTCCACAATGGGCAGCAGATCACTCTGCTCCTTCATCAGCCTGCGAAAGCTCGCCGGATCATTCGCCACATCCGGCTCGCTCAGCGTATTCATCAGCTCCTCGTAATGCCGGAGCAGATCATCTAATTTGTCAAACATTCGTCCTCTTCCTTCCTGTCAGCGCCATCAGGCATTCTCCGCCGCCTCCTGCTGACCACCCTTAAAACAAGCCGAGACTACCCGGTCTTTATGGGCCAGATCCTGCATGATACGGACATCCTCATACCCTGCTTCCCTCAGCATTGCCGAGACCGCCTCCCCCTGATCAAAGCCGATCTCAAAGAACACATATCCGTCCGGTTTCAGGTAGTCCGCGCACCTGCGAATCATTTCCCGGTAAAAGAACAGCCCGTCCTCATGTCCGTCAAGTGCGCTGACCGGCTCAAACTGAGACACCTCCGGCATCAATGTCATAATTTCATCCGTGGGAATATAGGGCGGATTGGCAACGATCATGTCAAAATCGCGCTCCATCACATCCTCAAAGAGATTGCTCTTTTCAAACACTGCGGGCACATCGTTGAAGCGTGCGTTTTCCTTCGCGCACTTGAGCGCCTGCTTGGAAATGTCATAGCCAAAGCCCGTGACGCCGTGGGAGTGCTTCAGGATACTGATCAACACGCAGCCGGAGCCTGTGCACATATCCATAATCTTCATGCCGGGGCGGATCTGCCTGAGCGCAGCCTCCACCAATGTCTCCGTATCCTGTCTGGGGATCAGCACATGGGAGTTCACATGAAACGTAAGTCCCATAAATTCCTGCTCCCCGGTAATATACTGCAGGGGAACCCTCTCACTGCGCTTTTTGATCACCGACTCAAACTCACGGAACTGCTCCTCGCCCATCTCCTCATCCATGTGCATGTAATAGTAGGTGTGGTCGATTTTGCACGCCATGGCAAGCAAGAGCCATGCATCGTTCTTTGCATCCTCAATGTCAGCCTTGCCAAGAATCTTTTCCCCCAGTTCCATTGCCTCGCGATATGTCATACCTTATCCCCTGTCCTCCCGCCTCACTCTGCCATTTCTTCCAGTCAAACACCGCGTTCACCGATGCAATGCCCACTTCTATCATCTCGTCATCCGGCTCGCGCGTCGTCAGCCTCTGCATCCATAGCCCGGGCAGGCTGAACAGGTTCACCAGCCAATTGTCATAGCGCCCCGCCAGGCGGATAAACTCGTAGGAGATGCCTGCAATCACCGGAATCAAAAGCAGCCTGAGCAGCAGACGCAAAATCCGTGAGTCCACACGGATGAACATAAAAACCAGAATGCTGATCAGCATGACGATCAAAAGAAAGCTTGTGCCGCAGCGCTTGTGCCGTCTGGAGCTCGCCCGGACATTCTCAATATTTAGCTCTAACCCGTTCTCAATACAGTTTATGCACTTGTGTTCCGCGCCATGGTACATGAACACACGCCGAATGTCCGGAGTCAGGGAGATCAGAACCACATAAGCCAGGAAAATCACCAGCCGGATCACACCCTCCAGCAGCGCAAGCAAAAGCTCCGACTCGATCCACCTTCGAAACAGGCCCGACAGAAAATAAGGCAGCGCAAAAAAGACCGCCAGCGCGAGCACAATGGAAAAGGCAACCGT
>JAFLRQ010000020.1:6138-10265 GCA_022511395.1 Agathobacter sp.
AATAAGGCAGCGCAAAAAAGACCGCCAGCGCGAGCACAATGGAAAAGGCAACCGTACCGCCCATCAAAAGCTTCTCCTGCCGCTTCTCCTTCTGCGCGAGCTCGTCTCGCTCCTCCTCCGTCATCGCCTCCCGCTCTGCTTTCTCGCTTTTCTCATCCTCCTCATAGAAGGAGGCGGAATACATCAGCGTGTTCATGCCGAGATACAGAGACTCAATAAAATTGACCACGCCGCGGACAATGGGGCACCTGCGGACCGTTTTGTTCTTCACAATGCCCTGATACTCGGTTTTTTTCACTTCAATTTCATGATCCGGCCTGCGCACTGCCACTGCATACCGGGAGTCATTCTTCATCATGACCCCCTCCATGACCGCCTGCCCGCCGATCCCGGAATATCTCATGCCATACCTCATTCTGATCATCGAGCAGGGGAGATTTCCCCTGCGCAACTCAAAAAGGTTGAGGTACACAGCCTCAACCTTCTCTGAATTCCAATTCTTTTCTTAAATGCCGTACTTCTTGTTGAACTGTTCAATACGTCCGCGAGCCTGATTCGCCTTCTGCTGTCCGGTGTAGAACGGATGGCATTTGGAGCAGATTTCCACGTGAATCTCCTGCTTCGTAGAACCTGTGACAAACTTATTCCCGCAGTTACAGGTAACGTTCGCCTGATAATAATCCGGATGGATCCCTTTTCTCATGATTTCACCTCTTATCTATCAATATTCGTTATCGTTATTCCCGCGGCCGATGAAATCTGCCGTGGGACAATTGCCGTCACATCCCGATAAACAGCTTGTTTATTGTAGCACAGCCTGCGTCGAAATGCAATAGAAAATTTATACAATTCTGTTTTTCTGTACCATACGGATAAAATCCACATTGCTCTTTGTGTGGGCAAACATATTTAGGATGTTTTCCGCGGCCTCGTCGGAGCGCAGCCCGTTCAGCGCCTTTCGCATATTATCCACGCCAATCTGCTCCTCTGCGTCCAGAAGCAAATCGTCTCTTCGAGTGCCGGACTTGACGATATCCACCGCCGGGAAAATGCGCTTTTCAGAGAGCTTTCGGTCGAGCACAAGCTCCATATTGCCCGTCCCCTTGAACTCCTCAAACACCATGTCGTCCATCTTGCTTCCGGTCTCCACGAGCGCTGTCGCAAGGATCGTAAGACTGCCGCCCTCCCGCATCTTCCTCGCCGCGCCGAAAAACCGTTTCGGCATATGCAGCGCAGCCGGATCAAGACCGCCGGACAGCGTGCGCCCGCTGGGCTGAACGGTGAGGTTGTAGGCGCGCGTCAGTCTCGTGATGCTGTCTAAGAGGATCATCACATCCTGCCCATGCTCCACCAGGCGCTTTGCGCGCTCAATCACCATCTCCGACACCCGCTTGTGGTGCTCCGCGGTCTCGTCAAAGGTCGAGTAAATAACCTCCACCTTGTCCCCAATAATCGCCTCGCGGATATCCGTCACCTCCTCCGGGCGCTCATCAATCAGCAGAATGAGCAGATGCATCTCCGGGTTGTTGATTGTGACGGATTTCGCAATCTCCTTGAGCAGGGTTGTCTTGCCGGCCTTCGGCTGTGATACAATCATGCCGCGCTGCCCCTTGCCGATGGGTGCGATCACGTCAACCACGCGCATTGCCACAGACCCGCCCGGGCGTTCCATGCGCAGCCTCTGGTTGGGAAAAATCGGTGTCATATCCTCAAAGTTTCTGCGCTTCTGCGCCTCTGAGGGATGCAGGCCGTTCACGGTCGTCACATATAAAAGCGCCGCAAACTTCTCCCGCTCCGTCTTGACCTTTGTGTTGCCGCAGATGACATCTCCCGACTTCAAATTAAACCTGCGGATCTGGGACGGCGCAACATACACATCGTTCTCTCCCGGCATATAATTCTCGCAGCGGATAAAGCCGAAACCGTCCGCCATCACCTCCAAAATGCCGTTCACGGTGTTGCCGCTGTCCAAGTCCACAATATCCTCTTTCACCACCGCAAAATCCACGTCTTCTCTGGGTGCGTAGCCTTCCGTCTCGGCGCGCTCCGCCGGCTCCGCGCTGTCCGTATGGACCTGTCTCGCCCTCATCGGCTCCTCACGCGCTGTGCGGCCCATCGACGGCCTCTCGTTCTCCTCACGCGCAGCACGCCCCATCGGCGGCCTCTCGGTCCTCTCCGTCCTTCCCGGCCGGGAGGGACGCTCCGATCCCCCGTGGGCATTTTCCCGTGATGAGGAATCCCCCCCTTCGCGGTATCCTCTTGCCACAGAATAGACACTGCGCTTGGCCGGTGCCGACTTTTCCTCCGACGCGGCAGCCCTTGCCTTCTCCTCCGCCTTCGCCTTGTCCCTCTCGTCCTCCTCAAGCATCAGCTCCACCAAAGCGCTTTTTTTCATGGTGGAAATTCCTTTCAGTCCTCTTGCTTTTGCCAAGTCTTTCAGCACCGTCAAAGACAGGCTCTCATATTTTTCTCTCATATAATGCTAACTCCTTGTTTTATTCGCTTAACAGTGGGATTCTTGTCTGAAAATGACCGCATATATACAATTTAGTTTATTATAAACGATCAGCGTTTAAAAGAAAAGTCCTTTTTTGATCTTTTGTCCCTGATATCACTGTGCTATAATGTATGTATTTCAAAAGAAAGGATGTACTATTATGAAAAAACTTTTTCGCTTTGCCGCCTTCGCATTGTCGGCGGTGTGCGCGCTCTCCTGCGCGCCGGCAACTGTTTTTGCCGATGAGGCCAATGTTGAGATCGATCTGAACACCACCTATCAGACCATTGACGGCTTCGGCGCCTCCTACACCTGGTACAGCGACTGGCTGCCCTCCAACGATCACGCCGAGCAGGGCTACGACTGGATTTTTGGCGATGCAGAGTTCAACATTCTGCGGTTCCGCGACCTCCACGATGTCACCGCCGCAAACGAAAGCCAGCTGGCAAGGAACGGCTATAAAGCCTACCGCGGTTACTATGATGCCGCCGTTGCCAGAGGGATTGACCCTCTTGTCCTCGTCACAAGCTGGGGACAGTATCGGCGTGACCTCCCCTTTGTGGCCTTTACGGAGATTGACGATGAGGGACATACCTACTACACGCTTGCCAAGAATGCAGACGGCGAGTACATGTACGACGAACTGGCTGATTTCTGTGTGGAGTCCATCCAGCTTTTCTTTGACGCGGGAATCCCCGTCCACTACTTCTCAATCTCCAACGAGACGGAGCTGCAGGGAACCGGAAAGGATGAAAACGGTAACGCGCGAAACGAGGCCGGTTTCTTCTTTGGCAGTCAGGAGAACGAATATCACTGTGCCTACTGGAAAGCGCATGTCGCCGTTTACGAGGCCTTTCAGAAGGCTTTCGGAGACAAGGCCCCCAGTATCACGGGCGCAGAGGTCATGGCAGACACTTCTTCTCTGATGAATAAATACATCAATTATCTGCAGTATGCAGCGCCCGATTCCGTTGAAATGGTCGCCCACCATCTGTACGGCTCCGCGAACACTCCCCGCAGCTTCAAGGAGGTCAGTGACCGCTATTACGGAAAATACAAGCTCTGGCAGACAGAATATTACCTCAATGACTACATCAAGCAGGCAGAGATGATGGCAAACGAGTTCATCTACGAAAATATCAACGCCTATCTCTACTGGAACGGCGTCTGGATCGAGGACGACGGCAACTGCCTGATCGAGATCGCCGGCTACGACCGGTCAAAAGAGATCTACCGAAGGGGCAATCACTATATCATGATGCACTTCTCCAAGTATATCAAACGCGGCTACCAGCGGGTGAAAGCCGCCAACAAATCCAATTCCACGGTCGTCGCGTTCAAGTCCCCCGACCACACAAAGCTTGTCATTGTCGCCGTGAACAGAACCGACAGCGAGGACAGCCTGACCTTTGACCTTGGAGATGAGGTGACCGTGAAGGATTCCCTCGCATTCCGCACCATCGGCGCAGAGAACCGGGATGACTTCCAGTACTGGCTGGACGCGGACAAATATTCTGAGGAGAAGAACGTGCTTCCGCCCATGAGCGTTACCACCTATGTCTTGGACATCGATGCTCCCGCCCCTGTCGTTCCCGAGACACAGCCGGACAACGACACGCCCGACTCTCAG
>JAFLRQ010000020.1:10365-24137 GCA_022511395.1 Agathobacter sp.
CAGACAGACAATGACAAGCCCGATGCTTCAAATGCTCCCGCAGAGAACCCCGATGCATCCAGCCATGCATCGTCCGGCGGCACGAGGCTTCTGTTTATCATTGGCGGTATTGCCGCGGCTATTGTCGTGATCGGCTGCATTGCTGCGGCAGTGATCTTTGCCGGAAAAAAGAAGTAGCGCAGCACTTAGTATCCCAGCGCCTCCCCGACCAGGATCACCTTGATCCGGTCCGGATTGCCGCTGCGCCTCGTGATCACAACCTGATTGCAGATGCAGTCCGAGGCCAGACAGTCCGCGCATGTGCCGGTGGAGGCGCAGGGCGTGTTCCTGTTTAAGCGGATGCAGTTGAGCGGCGTCGCCGTATGGCGTACCCTGCGCACTGCATCCTCCACATTTGGAACCACCTTGTTCATCCCTGTGACAATAACCACCTGGTCCGGGCCATAGATGAGGGCCGCCAGACGATTTCCGTTCCCGTCAATGTTGACCAGCTCGCCGTCCTCGGTCAGCGCATTTGTGCTCATAAAATAGCAGTCCGCCGACAGCGCGTCGCGAAAAACCTGTTTCATCTCCTGCGGGTTCCCCGCATTGGCACGGTCAATCAGACGGATATCCCCGCGATTTCTCAGCGCCTCCAAAATGCCGGTTTCCTCTAAGGTCATGGAACCCCCAAAGGACACACGGTCTCCCTCTTTCACGAAGGACAGCGCCTTGTCTCTGGCCTGTGCCGCCGACGGGCAGTAAAATGCCTCAATCTGACGTTTTTTCAGGTTTCCGATCACCGTATTTGCCAATTTTTCGTTATACTCATCTCTTACGCTCATGAATCAATCCTCCTTCATGATGTACTCACTGCCGGTGAAATCTGCCGCGAGTATGACAGCCGTCAATTTTCCTTAATCTTTACATCGAGCTGCGGGAATGGAATCTGGATACCGTTCTCATCCAGCGCCAGCTTAATGTTCTCCAGCAGGCTCCAGCGGACAGGCCAGTAATCCTCGGTGTTGACCCAGACGCGGACACCGAGATTCACCGAGCTCTCCGCCAGCGCATCCACAAAGATATCCACAGGCTCACTCTCCAGCACACGCTCCTCTTTTTTCACCACTGCAAGCAATACGCGCTTCGCGTCGGCAAGGTTCGTGCGGTAGTCCACGCCGACCACCAGGTCCACCCGCCGCTTATCCATGTGCGTGCAGTTCTTGATACAGTCATTCGACAGCTTGCCGTTGGGTATAACGACCGTCTTGTTGTCCGTCGTGAGCAGCCTCGTGTAAAAGGTCGTGATCTCCGACACTGTGCCCTCCTGCCCCGAGCCCAGGTCAATGATGTAATCACCCACCACAAAGGGCTTGAGCAGTAATATCAAAACGCCTCCTGCAATATTTGACAGACTTCCCTGCAGGGCAAGTCCGAGGGCCAGACCCGCGGAACCCAGCACCGCCACCACAGAACTGGCCGTCACGCCAAAGCCGGACAAAACCATCATAACCAAAACGAAATACAGCGCATACCTTAGGAGCGAGCACAAAAACGTGATGACTCCCGCCTCCGCCCTGCCCTTCTTTAAGGACCTCTCCACCATGCGCGTAACCAGCTTGATGATCCGGCTCCCCACCAGCAGAACCAGTATCGCAATCACAATCCGCAGCAGAAGACTCAAAAGTGACGGCATCATGCTCTCCAGATAAGCCTTCAGAACGCTTGGATCCTTCTGCACCTCCTGAATCAGAGTTTCCGCCGTGACCGTCTCCGTCAATAACATGATAGGTTTCATACCCTGTCCCTCCCAAGCGAAACCATGGCGCTTCCTCAAATTTCGTGAATAAACAATCCGCTCCTCAGCTTCGGCTCAAACCAGGTGGACTTGGGCGGCATCAAAAGCCCCGCGTCCGCCACTGCAAACAGCTCTCCGATGGATGTGGGGAACATGGCAAAGGCCACCGCGCTGTCCGTGTGGCAGCGGCGCTCCAATTCCTTCATGCCGCGGATTCCGCCCACAAAGTCGATCCGCTTGTCCGTCTTCGGATCGCCGATTCCCAGCACCGGAGCCAAAAGCTGGCTCTGCAGCACCGACACATCCAGCCCCTCAACCGGGTCATCCGGCACATTTTTCATATGGCACAGATACCACCGGTCCGCAAGAAACATGGCAAAATCGCCCTTCTTCTTCGGGCGCACCGTATCCTCCGGCGCGCCGGAAGCCGTGAGCGTGCCATCCATAACCGGTTCAACCGCAAAGAGCTCCTGCACTTTTCCTAAGAATTCCTGTTCGCTCATCCCGTTTAAGTCGCGGACGACGCGGTTGTAGTCCATGATCATCAACTCTTCATCCGGGAACAGCACGGACAGAAAATAATTGAACTCTTCCTCGCCGGTATAGTCCGGATGCTCCGTTCTGCGCTTTTCGCCCACCCGCACCGCGGACGCCGCCCGATGGTGCCCGTCCGCAATATAAATCTCCTGAATTTCCGCAAACGCATGACGCACCGCATCAATATCCGCAGAATTGTCGATGGCAAACACCCGGTGCCGGATTCCATCCTCCGACACGAAATCATAGAGCGGAGCGCGCTTCTTCGTCTCCGCCACTACGCGGCCAATGACAGCGTTCGCCCGGTAGGCAAGGAAAATCGGCCCCGTCTGCGCGCTGCAGACATCCACATGGTTAATCCGGTCCTGCTCCTTGTCCGCGCGCGTATTCTCATGCTTTTTGATCACATTGTTTTTGTAGTCGTCAATGCCGGCACAGCCCACAATTCCCGTCTGCGTCCGCCCGTCCATTGTCAGCTCGTAAATATAGTAGCAGGGCGAGGTGTCCCGCACAAAATCGCCGCACGCAATCCACTCCTGCAGCATTGCCGCCGCCTTCTCATACACCCTTGGATCGTAGGTGTCCACCTCGTCCCCAAACTGTGTTTCCGCACGGTCAATCGCCAGAAATGACCTTGGATTTTTCTCTACAACTGCCTTCGCCTCCGTGCGGTCATACACATCATAAGGCAGAGCAGCGATGGTCTCTGCCATCGCTGCCGCCGGTCTCACACATAGAAAAGGTTTTATCTCTGCCATAGTGTCTCCTATTTAATCACACGCACCCGGATGACGCCCGCAATGCTCTCCAGCGCCTTCACCACATCCGCGGTAACCGGCGTCTCTACATCCAGCAGAGAGTACGCAAAGTCATCCTTGCCCTTGTTCGTCATGTCAGATACATTCACATCCGCGTTGCCGAGGCAGGTCGTAATCTGTCCGATCATGCCCTTTTTATTCTCGTGCAGGATTCCGATTCGCCCGGCCTTTGTGCACGCCGCCATGTTGCAGTCCGGGAAATTCACGGAATGAACAATATTGCCGTTCTCCAGATAGTCGCGGATCTCGCGCACCGCCATGATGGCGCAGTTGTCCTCGGACTCCGCGGTGGAGGCGCCCAGATGAGGCGTCACAATGCAGCCCTTCGCTCCGACAACCGTCGGATTCGGGAAATCGGACACATACTTCTTGAGCTTTCCTGCGGCGAGTGCATCCACCATCGCCTCCTCGTCCACCAGAAGATCCCTCGCAAAATTCAGCACAATCGTCGTCGGTTTCATCATTGCGATTGCCTTTGCGTCAATCATTTTCTTGGTGGAGTCCAAAAGCGGCACATGGATCGTGATAAAATCGCACTCGCGGTAAATATCCTCCACATTGCTGATATGCTTCACGCTTCTGGAAAGATTCCAGGCCGCGTTCACGGAGATGTAGGGATCGTAGCCATATACGTCCATGCCCATGTGTGTGGCTGCGTTTGCCACCAGCACGCCGATTGCGCCCAGACCGATGACTCCGAGCTTTTTGCCGGAAATCTCCGTGCCCGCAAAGTTCTTCTTCTGCTTCTCCGCAGTCTTCGCAATGTTCTCGTCATTCTGGTTTGCCAGACACCAGTCGATTCCTCCCACGATATCGCGGGACGCATAGAGCATTCCCGCAAATACCAGCTCCTTCACACCGTTGGCGTTGGCGCCCGGCGTGTTGAACACGACAATACCCTTTTTTGCACACTCCTCCAGCGGAATGTTGTTGACTCCGGCTCCGGCTCTCGCCACTGCCAGCAGAGAATCCGGCAGCTCCATATCGTGCATCGCAGCGCTTCGCACCAGCGCCGCATCCGCGTCCTTTAAATCATCCACCTTTTTGTAGGCATCGGAGAACAGCTCAAGCCCCACTCCCGCAATCGGATTCAGACAATTATACTTAAACATTACGCATTTTCCTCCTCAAACTTCTTCATGAACGCCACCAGCTTCTCCACGCCCTCCTTTGGCATTGCGTTGTAGATCGACGCGCGCATGCCGCCGACAGAGCGATGTCCCTTCAAATTTACAAAGCCTGCCGCCGATGCCTCCTTGACAAATTTCGCGTCAAGCTCCTCGTTGCCGGTGACAAACGGCACATTCATCAGCGAGCGGTCCTCCTTGCGGACGGTTCCCTGAAAGAGCTTGCTCTCGTCCAGAAAATCATAAAGGATCTTCGCCTTCTCCTCATTGCGGCGTTTCATCTCCTCCAGTCCGCCCATCTTCTTCAGCCACTTGAACACCTTGCCGCAGATATAGATTCCGTAGCAGGGCGGCGTATTGTAAAGGCTTTCATTGTCCGCATGTATCTTCCACTTGAGCATGGTCGGAGTCTCGGGAAGGACATCCTCGCGGATCAGATCCTCGCGCACAATCACAATCACCACACCCGCCGGGCCAATGTTCTTCTGTACGCCGCCATAGATCACGCCGTACTTCGTCACATCCACCGGCTCGGACAGAAAGCAGGAGGACACATCCGCCACCAGCTCCTTGCCCTTGGTGTTCGGCAGGGTTTTGAACTTCGTGCCATAGATGGTGTTATTCTCGCAAATATATACATAGTCCAGATCATCCGCAATATCCAGGTCTGAGCAATCCGGAATATAGGAAAAGGTCTTGTCTGCGGAGGATGCAAGCTCCACGGCCTCGCCGTAAATCTTTGCCTCCTGATAGGCCTTCTTTGCCCACTGTCCGGTCACAATATATCCCGCCTTCTTGTTCTTCATCAGGTTCATCGGAACTGCCGCAAACTGCTGGGAGGCACCTCCCTGCAGGAACAGCACCTTGTAATTGTCCGGTATGTTCATCAGATCTCTCAGATCCTGCTCTGCGTCCTTGATGATCTCATCGTACACCTTGGAACGGTGGCTCATCTCCATGACGGACATTCCGCATCCCTTGTAATCCATCATCTCATCTGCGGCCTCTCTTAAGACCTCCTCCGGCAGCACCGCCGGACCGGCTGAAAAGTTATATACTCTGCTCATTTTCTTTCCTCCTCGTTTTGATATTTATTTTTTGTAATCGTCTCCGTCAAAACACTCGTTGATCGGCTTGCCCGGCGCCACCATCGGCCACACCTTGTCATCCGCGTCAATCACCGCATCGATGACGAAGGGCAGCTCGCAGCTTAGGGCCTCCCGGAATGCCGCATCGAATTCCTCTCTCGTCGTCACCCGTTTAGCCTTCGCGCCCATCGCCTCCGCAAGCTTCACATAGTCCATGCCGTCATCCAGCACTGTCGCGGAATAGTGCTGCTTGTAAAAGAGCGTCTGCCACTGGCGCACCATGCCGAGCACATGGTTGTTGAAAATCACCTCAATGAGCGGAAGCTTCTGTCTCACAGCAGTCGCCAGCTCGTTCATATTCATGCGGAAGCATCCGTCTCCCGCAATATTGATGACCTGTCTTCCGGGGTTCGCGGTCTGCGCACCAATCGCCGCCCCGAGACCGTATCCCATGGTGCCTAAGCCCCCGGAGGTGATGAGAGTGCGGGGATTTCTGTACTTAAAATACTGCGCCGCCCACATCTGGTGCTGTCCCACCTCCGTCACAATGATCGCGGAGCTTGCCAGCTCGTCAATCTTCTCAATCATGTACGGGCCGCTCAACCCCTGTGCGGGATAGCTGAGCGGGAACTCTCTTTTATAATCCTGAATATGCGAAAGCCACTCACCGTGCTTCTGCCTTGGGAGCCTTTTGTTGATTACGGCGAGAACATCCTTCACATCACCGATCACCGCATGTGTGGCGCGGATGTTTTTGTTGATCTCCGCCGGGTCAATATCAATCTGCAGGATCTTTGCCTGTCTGGCAAAGCGCTTGGGATCTCCGAGCACGCGGTCCGAAAAGCGGACACCGATCGCAATGAGCAGATCGCACTCGCTGACTCCCAGATTGGAGGTCTTGGTCCCATGCATTCCAAGCATTCCGGTGTATTTATCCGCTGTTCCATCATATGCGCCCTTGCCCATCAGGGTGTCACACACCGGCGCATCCAAAAGGTCGGCAAAGGTGCGGACCTCCTCGGCGGCATCCGAGATAATGGCTCCTCCGCCGACAAAGATATAGGGCTTCTGCGCCCGCTCCAACATCGCGAGTGCCGTATCAATATCGCTCTCCGACAGCGGCTCCGGCTCTTTCACAGAAGCAGCCGCCTTTCCCTTTTTAAACTCCACCTTGTTGGACGTCACATCCTTTGGGATGTCCACCAGAACCGGGCCGGGCCGCCCCCGCTTCGCCAGGGCAAAGGCCCTGCGGATCGTGTCCGCAAGCTTCTCCACGTCCTTCACAATAAAGCTGTATTTCGTGATCGGGGTCGTGATGCCCGCAATGTCAACCTCCTGAAAGCTGTCCTTCCCCAGAAGTGAGACCCCTACGTTGCAGGTAATCGCCACGATCGGGACGGAATCCATGTAGGCGGTGGCAATTCCCGTCACCAGATTTGTCGCCCCCGGACCGGAGGTCGCCATACATACGCCAACCCTTCCGGTGCTTCTCGCATATCCGTCCGCCGCGTGGGACGCGCCCTGCTCGTGGCTTGTCAGCACATGCTTAATCTCCGGATGCTTGTACAATTCATCATATACATTGAGGATCGCGCCGCCCGGATAGCCGAACACCGTATCGACGCCCTGCTCCTTCAAACACTCGATAATCACCTGTGATCCTGTCAGTAACATATTTTTATCCTGCCTTTTACTTGATCTCCAATATCGCGCCCCGGTTGCCGGAGGTCACCATGGATGCGTAGCGCTTCAAATAGCCGCTCTGAACCTTCGGCTCCCTCGGCTGCCACTTTGCCCGCCGCGCCGCAAGCTCCTCGTCGGACACCGCCAGATCCAGTGTCATGGCCGGGATATTGATCTTAATGATATCCCCTTCCTCCACGAGGGCAATCGGACCTCCCACAGCCGCCTCCGGCGACACATGTCCGATGGACGCGCCGCGGGACGCGCCGGAAAAGCGTCCGTCCGTGATCAGGGCCACGGAGCTTCCCAGTCCCATACCTGCAATCGCAGAAGTCGGATTCAGCATTTCTCTCATACCGGGGCCTCCCTTAGGTCCCTCGTAGCGGATGACAACCACGTCTCCTGCCACAATCCTTCCGCCCTTGATCGCCTCGATGGCATCCTCCTCGCAGTCGAACACCCGCGCCGGTCCCTCGTGCACCATCATCTCCTCCACGACCGCCGAGCGCTTCACCACAGAGCCGTCCGGTGCGAGGTTGCCCTTCAAAACCGCCAGACCGCCGGTTTTGCTGTACGGGTTGTCCACCGGCCGGATGACCTCCGGGTTGCGGTTTATTGCATTGGCAATGTTCTCACCGATGCTCTTTCCGGTGACCGTCATGCAGTCCGTGTGCAGCAAGCCAATGTCCGCAAGCTCCTTCATCACGGCGTAGACACCGCCCGCCTCGTTCAGATCCTCCATATAAGTCGGGCCTGCCGGAGCGAGATGACAGAGGTTCGGAGTCTTCTCGCTGATTGGGTTTGCGAAGCTGATATCGAAATCAAAGCCGATCTCATGGGCAATCGCCGGGAGATGCAGCATCGAATTGGTCGAGCATCCCAGCGCCATATCCACTGTCAGCGCATTGAGAATGGAGTCCTTCGTCATAATATCCCGCGCGCGGATGCCCTTGCGCAAAAGCTCCATGACCGCCATGCCGGCGTGCTTTGCCAGCTTGATGCGCTCAGAGTACACCGCAGGGATTGTGCCGTTGCCGCGAAGTCCCATGCCCAATGCCTCCGTCAGGCAGTTCATGGAGTTTGCCGTGTACATGCCGGAGCAGGAGCCGCAGGTCGGACACACCTTGTTCTCGAACTCGGTCACATCCTCCTCGGTCATTGTGCCTGCCGCGTAGGAACCCACCGCCTCAAACATGGAGGAAAGACTTCTCTTCTGGCCCTTCACATGGCCTGCAAGCATTGGGCCGCCGGACACAAACACCGTCGGCAGATTCAGCCGGGCCGCCGCCATCAGAAGTCCCGGCACATTCTTGTCACAGTTGGGAACCATGACCAGAGCGTCAAACTGATGCGCAATCGCCATACACTCCGTGGAATCCGCAATCAGATCCCTGGTCACCAGCGAGTACTTCATGCCCACATGTCCCATGGCAATCCCGTCACAGACAGCGATCGCCGGGAACACAACCGGCACGCCGCCCGCCTCCGCCACGCCGAGCTTTACAGCGTCCACAATCTTATCGATATTCATATGGCCCGGAACGATCTCGTTGTACGAGCTCACGATTCCGACCATGGGCTTTTTCATTTCTTCCGCTGTGAATCCCAGCGCATTGAACAGACTTCTCGCCGGTGCCTGCTGCATTCCGGCTCTCGCATTATCACTCTGCATTCTGATTCTCCTTCCTTCTACTATTTATTGTCACTCACAGTCAAATGTTCTCGCAGATCTTATCCCCCATCTGTGCGGTGCCCACCTGAACAATTCCGTCCCGTGTCTCTCCCGCCTGCGGCATAATGTCAATCGTGCGGAAGCCCTGTTTGAGCACCGCCCTCACTGCGGCCTCCACCGCGTCTGCCTCCTTGTCAAGATCAAAGCTGTAGCGAAGCATCATCGCCGCACTCAAGATCGTCGCGATCGGGTTTGCAATGCCCTTCCCCGCAATGTCTGGCGCCGAGCCGCCGCTGGGCTCATAGAGCCCGAACTTCGTGTCGTTTAAGCTTGCCGACGCAAGCATTCCGATGGATCCGGTCACCATGCTCGCCTCGTCGGACAAAATATCCCCAAACATATTCTCGGTCAAAATGACATCAAACTGCTTCGGATCCTTCACCAGCTGCATGGCGCAGTTGTCCACCAGCATGTGCTCGTAAGCCACCTGCGGGTAGTCCGCAGCCACCTCCTCCACAATCTTCCGCCAGAGTCTGGAGGAATCCAGCACATTCGCCTTGTCCACGGAGGTCACCTTCTTCCTCCGCTTCATGGCAATGTCAAAGCCGCGCTTTGCAATGCGGCGAATCTCATTCTCGCTGTAGGTCAGGGTGTCCGTCGCCACAGTCACACCGTCCACCTGCTCGGTTTTGCGCGCCCCAAAATACAGTCCTCCGGTCAACTCCCGCATAATCATCATGTCAAAACCTTCGCCGATGATATCCTCCCTCAGCGGGCATGCCGCCTTGAGCTCCTCGTACAGATAAGCCGGGCGAAGGTTGGCAAACAGGTTCAGCTCTTTCCTGAGCTTCAACAATCCCGCCTCCGGGCGCAGCTCCGGCGCCAGCTTGTACCAGGGCGAGGTGGAGGTATTCCCGCCGATGGAGCCCATCAGCACCGCATCGGAGGCCTTTGCCGCAGCAATCGCCTCATCCGTCAGCGGCACTCCCGTCGCATCGATGGAACAGCCGCCCATCAGAATCTCCGTATATCGAAAAACATGTCCAAACTTACTGCCGACACAGTCCAGAACCTTCCGGGCCTCGGCAACGATCTCCGGCCCAATCCCGTCACCGGCTATCACACCAACCTGAAAATCCATATGCTTCGTCTCCTCCCAGTCTTAGTCGTAAAGGTGTCAGCAGCGCTGACACCTTACGATAGCCTAAAAGAGGTCGTTCGAAAACGGCCTCTTTGTTCTCCTTCTATTTCGAAGAATCCTTCTTACTCTCTTTTTTCGAGTCCTTCTTCTCTTCCGCTGCAGCTGTCGCCGCCTCCGGCTTCTCCACCTCGGAGATCGCCGCCTTTTGCATTGGAATACGGCAGTTCCGGTTGTTTCCAAATTCCACAATCACGGTGTCATCCACAATGCCGATCACTGTCCCGTAGAATCCTGCAATCGTCAGCACGGTATCGCCCACCGCCACCTCCGAGAGCATGAGCTCCTTCTTCCTCTGCTCCTTCTTCTGCGGACGTATCATAATAAAATACATAAACACAAAAATAACCACCAGCCAAATGATCGTAAATAACATACTGCCAGCGCCTGATGGATTATTGCCAGCCTCAGCCAAAATTACATTCATTCCATTGCCCTCCTACTAAAAAATCGCTAGGCCTATTTTACACAAAATCCTCTGCGAGGGCAAGTCTTTTCCAAAAATTTAGGCTTTTTCCCCTAATCTCCCCCTTTTTTCCCCTCCTGCTGTTGCATTCCGTACAATTTTTCAGCCTTGTAGGACGCAAAATTTCCTGCATCCAACGCTCCCCGAATCTCCTCCATCATGGTGTTGTAGAAATACAGATTGTGCAGCACACACAGCCGCATGCCCAGCATCTCGTTTGCCTTTAAGAGATGCCGGATATAGGCTCTGCTGTACACGCGGCAGGCAGGACAGCCGCAGCCCTCCTCAATGGGCCGCATATCTCTCTCAAACCTTTGGTTAAACAGGTTCAGCTTCCCCTGATTCGTGTACACATGTCCGTGGCGGCCGTTCCGGCTGGGGTAAACGCAGTCAAAGAAGTCCACCCCACGCTCCACGCCCTCCAAAATATTCGCCGGAGTTCCCACCCCCATGAGATAGGTGGGCTTGTCCTGCGGCAGATACGGAACCGTCTCGTCCAGAATGTGGTACATCTGCTCGTGGGTTTCCCCCACCGCCAGACCACCGACCGCGTAACCGTCCAGCTCCAGCTCGGAGATCCTCTTTGCGTGGTCAATCCGGATGTCCGGAAAGATCGCCCCCTGATTGATGCCGAACAAAAGCTGCTCGCGGTTGATGGTATCCTCCAAAGCGTTCAGCCGCGCCAGCTCCGCCTTACAGCGCTCCAGCCAGCGCGTCGTGCGGTTCACGGACTCTGTCACATACTCCCGTTCCGCCAGCGCGTTGGGACACTCGTCAAACGCCATGGCAATCGTCGAGGCAAGGTTTGACTGAATCTGCATGCTCTCCTCCGGCCCCATGAAGATCTTCGCCCCGTCAATGTGGGAGCGGAAGTGCACCCCCTCCTCCTTGATCCTGCGCAGCTTTGCCAGCGAGAACACCTGAAAACCGCCGGAGTCCGTGAGGATCGGCCGATCCCACACCATAAATCTGTGCAGTCCCCCAAGCTCCTTAATGAGCTTGTCTCCCGTCCGGACATGCAGATGATAGGTGTTGGAAAGCTCCACCTGACACTTAATCTCTTTTAAATCCTCTGTGGACACTGCGCCCTTGATCGCGCCCACCGTGCCCACATTCATAAACACCGGTGTCTGAATATCGCCGTGCACCGTGTGAAAAATTCCGCGCTTTGCGCGCCCCTCAGTTTTCAGTAATTCGTATTCTGCCATAGATCTCATCCATTCCATCCGTGTTTCCACAATTTCACGGACTTCAGTATAGCAAAAAATAAAATGAAATACAAGGCTAACGAATTGCCTGTACAATCGCCTCAATAAGCTCGTCTGGCATTTCTGCGGCTTTATAGAGCAGCGATGTATCCCGCGTATCGATTTTATATCCGAAATGGCTCATGTCGTCAAATACCGTCAGTGTGACATTCTCATCCTTGGAAAACGAATCTGACCATAAAGATATGTCCGCGTCAAATATCTGATTGTCGCCGGTGCTGTTAATGATTGCGGTAGGAATCGCGGCAATACGGATACTCTCTATGGTATCAAGTGCGTTATAGCTCGCCCAATATGCGTCCGTTGCTCCGAAATAATACTGCCCGGTGGCAGCACCGTCCGCCTGAGCTTTTGCAGCGTCCCTGTACTGTGCAAACACCTCGGCTCCCAGCGGTTCAGCGGCGGTATACTGATCGCACAGGATATCCGCAAGATGACGTGCGGTGCTCATAAGCAATACCATTCCGGCTATGCTGTCATCCTCGGCCGCAAGCGCAGCGGCAATCTGTCCTCCGAGACTGTAGCCCAGCAGATACACCCCGTCGGTACCTTCCTGCTCCTTCAGATAAGACAAGGCCGCCCGGCAGTCTTTGAAATATTCCTCTTCGATTCCGTCCGTCGCCTTGAAATCGCTGGCATAACGGAGCGTTCGCTTTTCAAGACGCAGAGAACTGATCCCCTGCTCTGCCAGCTTTTGCGCCATGTCCTCCATCGGCACAAGCATCCCAATCGTTCCGTTGTAATCGCTGGGACCTGAGCCGGATATCATCAGCACCGCAGGTGCTCTTTCGCTGTTTTCGGCACAAGTGTACACGGCATTCAGCCCGTTTAGCAGGAAATAGTGCTGGCGAATGCCTGCATGTGTCACATCAAACTCACCGTTGAACCGGACATCATAGGAAAATCCGTATATTTTCGTCCCCTTAAGCGACAATGTGACATCCGCATCCGCATGCTCCAGACGAACCGTGGAGCTGTATACATCAATGCCGTCAACAGCGGTAATTTTAGGCTCATCACTTGCGGCTATCGCGCCGAAGGTATCCGTGATACCTTCAAACATGCGCTTGATGGTATCGCTGTCGCACAGCGCTGTCATTTCATCCGACAAATAGGGATAGAGCGTCTCTGTTTCGCCGCTTTTCCACTTGTCCATCACAAAATCGAACAGCTCCCCGTTGTTTTGCGGCTCCGTCTTTTCCGTTTCCGAGTTTTCCGTTTCCGGGTTTTGATTTTCCGGTTTTCCCGTTTCCGTTACCTGTGAGGTGCCGTCCGGCAGGTTTGTCTCAGTGCGGTCTTCCTCCGCTTTCCCGCCGCAGGATGCCAAGAGAGCCAGAAGCAGCAGCGCGCCAATCAGTTTTTTCATTTTCATACAGAGTTCCTCCATAAATTTTATATTTCATAGTAGGTCAACCAAAGGCCGTAAATTTCTTCATCGTGAAAGACAAACTGGATTCGCATTCCCAGTTTTTCGTATTTTACATATTGATACACGATATTTTTATAGTTCTTATCCGCCACGCGCTCGCCAAATTCCACAAACCCGCCAAGCGGCTCAAGAAAGTCCCGGCGTACCCTCCTGTATACGTCCGGCGGCAAATAGGCTTTCATTTTCTCGCTGAAATAGGAGTACAGCAGCTCCTCGTCATTGTAAACCACAGCAGCCGCGCACCTCGCTGCTATTTCCTCATAGTTGCTTTCGACGGCTGCATTCACAGGAATTTCGGTGCCATATAAAATTCCGCCGTTATCAATCAGCGCAAGCGCCTCACTCAGAACATTGATCTCCCTCTGCTTCTTTTCAATAGCGGCATACACCGCAGCCCGGTGTTCGTTGATCGCAGCGCGCAGGTCAAGCTCATTGTTTTGAAGCTCCTGTATTTTTTTCACGGACAGACCGAGCGCGCGAAGGGTGATCACCCTCTTGATTGTCTCGACCTGTTCCTGTGTGTACTGCCGGCGTCCCGACATTGTTTTTTGGGAGCCAATCAGTCCCTTTTCCTCCCAAAAGCGCAGGGTGCGGGAGGTCACTCCCAGCATTTCACACACAGTGTTGATGTCATAAAGCTGTTCTTTCATTTTTGCCTCCGAGTCCTTCCTGTCTCTAACCATATCACTTGACGCAGGGTCAATGTCAA
>JAFLRQ010000021.1:0-19748 GCA_022511395.1 Agathobacter sp.
TGCGGCGGCAGCGAGGGATCGTTGCCCCGCAGTTTTTGCATACTGCGCTGGATTGCGTCCTTGGAGTCCTTCCAGTCCGCGTCCTTGTTTTTGTAGTCATATTTTTCGATGAACCAGGCCACATCCTCATAGATGCGGCTGAAATTTTCCCGCATCAGGGGCAGCATCGCACGATAGAAGTCCGAGCGCTCGCGCTCGGGGAGCACGCGGTCCGCTTCCTCGCAGAGCAGCTTAAAATGCGAGAGGCAGAAGCCCTTTGTCTCCGCAACCTGCTTGCGGAAATCGGAATCGCTCTTGTACATGTCAAAGAAGGTGTTCATGTAGGCGGCAAATGTCTTGTTGACGCGGGCGCAGATGAAGCAGGATTCCTCGCGTTTGTTGATCCAGTCCACGATGGCATTGCCGGTCTCGCCCTTTTTGGCAAACATTCCCTTTTTCCCGGCGGATTCCGGCTTGAAGTGCTTAAATGTTTTGTCCATTTCCTCTATATGCCGCATGTAGAGTGTCTTCAAAATCCATGCGTTTCCCAGAGAATTCCCGTAGTCAAACATCTTTTTGAAGTGGCTGCGGCAGAAGCCTGCCTTGTCCGTCAGGTCGCGGATATCCGCCTCCATGTAGGACGCGCAGTGTCCGAGCACAAAGTCCAGAGAATGCGCCTCGGTTCTGCGCTCGATGTAGCAAAAGGGGCATTCCCCCGCATTTTCCATCGCCTCGGAGATGGGAATGGTGTGTAATTGTTCTCTCATGTATCCCTCCGTCTGTGTAAAGGTTGATCTGATGCTCAGTATATACTTGATTTTACCACGAGAATGAGTTATGGTAAATATGTTTACAGAAAATGACAGGAGGACAGGATCATGGGAATGACAATGACTCAGAAGATTCTCGCTGCACATGCCGGGCTGGATCAGGTGCAGGCCGGGCAGCTGATAGAGGCGGAGCTGGATCTGGTTCTGGGCAATGATATCACCTCTCCGGTGGCGATCCACGAGATCGAGAAGATGAGAGACGGCAGTGTGTTCCACAAGGACAAGATTGCGCTGGTGATGGATCATTTTGCGCCGAACAAGGATATCAAATCCGCCCAGCACTGCAAGTGTGTGAGAGAGTTTGCATGCAAGCACGACATAACGAATTTTTTTGATGTGGGAGAGATGGGGATTGAGCACGCGCTTTTGCCGGAAAAAGGGCTGACCGTCGCGGGAGATGTGATCATCGGCGCGGACTCCCACACCTGCACATACGGGGCGCTGGGCGCTTTTTCCACCGGAGTCGGCAGCACGGATATGGCTGCGGGCATGGCTACGGGCAAGGCTTGGTTTAAGGTGCCCTCCGCCATCAAATTCAACATTACCGGAAAGCCCGCCAAATGGATCAGCGGCAAGGATGTGATCCTTCACATCATCGGAATGATTGGTGTGGACGGCGCGCTGTACCGCTCCATGGAGTTTGTGGGAGACGGGATCCGCTATCTGACTATGGATGACCGCTTTACGATTGCCAACATGGCCATTGAGGGCGGCGCGAAAAACGGAATTTTCCCGGTGGACGATCTGACCAGAGCGTACATGAAGGAGCACAGCAGCCGTCCCTTCGTGGAGTATGAGGCAGACGCGGATGCGCAGTACGACGAGGAGTACACCATCGACCTTGGTGCCTTAAAGCCCACCGTGGCTTTCCCGCATCTGCCGGAGAACACAAGGACCATTGACGAGGTGGGGGATATTGCCATTGACCAGGTGGTGATCGGCTCCTGCACCAACGGCCGCATGGATGACCTGCGCATTGCCGCCGGCATTTTAAAGGGGAAAAAGGTGAAAAAAGGCCTGCGCGTCATTGTGATTCCCGCCACCCAGCAGATCTATCTGGACGCCATGGAGGAGGGACTGATCCGCACGTTTATCGAGGCTGGAGCAGTTGTCAGCACGCCGACCTGCGGCCCGTGCCTGGGCGGATACATGGGCGTCATGGCGGAGGGGGAGCGCTGTGTCTCCACCACGAACCGCAACTTTGTCGGCCGCATGGGACATGTGGAGTCAGAGGTGTATCTGGCGAGCCCGGCAGTGGCGGCGGCATCCGCCGTGACCGGAAAAATTTCCGGGCCGGACGAGGTTTTGTCATAAAATTTATGGTTGAACGATCAGATATTTGGAAGGAGAGATTATGAAAGCAGCGCATGGACATGTGTTCCGATACGGAGACAATGTGGATACGGATGTGATCATCCCGGCAAGATACTTAAACTCCTCAGACCCGAAGGAGCTGGCGACCCACTGTATGGAGGACATCGACAAGGATTTTGTGAACCGGGTCAACGCGGGCGACATCATTGTCGCCGGCAAGAATTTCGGCTGCGGCTCGTCGAGGGAGCATGCGCCCATCTCGATCAAGGCGGCGGGCGTAAGCTGCGTGATCGCGGAGACCTTTGCGCGGATCTTTTACCGCAACGCCATCAACATCGGCATGCCGATCATTGAGTGCCCCGAGGCGGCAAAGGCTGTCCGCGCGGGCGATGAGGTGGAGGTGGATTTCGACTCCGGCGTGATCACTGACGTGACCACCGGCGAGAAATTTCAGGGGCAGGCATTCCCGCCCTTTATGCAGAAGATCATCGACTGCGAGGGACTGGTGAACTATATCAACCAGTCACCGTCAAAGTGAGGGAAACGCTGGTTAATCAGCGCTTCCCCAGGTAATCGAGATATTTCTGTGAAATCCGCACGGAGGTGTAGATATCCGCGTATTCGCTGGCGGAAATGTCCTCGATATAGTTCTCGGGGAACATTTTGCGGATTCCGGCCTGATGTGCCAGATCCACTGCCTTGTTGTAGGCAATGGCGGCTTTCGTGAGGCTTTTGTAGGTGCCGATGGTGTAGTTCCCCTTGATATGGATTTTGACCCGGTAGCGATAAACGCCGTTCTTCTCAATGCGGACCACTCCGAAATAGGGGTTGATGATTTCAATATTGGAGTAGCGGAAATCCGAGGGGTCTCCGTTGACGAAGACATAGTCCCGCCCGCAGACCGCATGGCTTTTGATCCCGTAGCGGCTCTGCAGCGTGACCTGCATCCCGTAATCGTTGACGTACAGATGCCCCTGCCGCTGCATGATGCGATGGCTGCTGTAGTAGAAGAGGTCATCGATATCGAATTTCAGCTCCTGATTGCTGTCGAGGTAGTAGCTGAAATAGTTCTTGCGCAGGTAGATCGGGGTGGGCAGATACATCCCGTTGTCCCGGTAGTTGATGAGTGACACCAGCTTGTCGAAGGACAGAAACCGGGTCAGGTCGAGGGCATTCTCGATGGAAACGGGCGGCTCCTGCTGCAGCAGGGCATCAGCGGTGAGGTAGGCTCTGTGAGCCTTTTCCTCTGTGTCAAAGCTGCCGAGGCTGATGTGCTTGCCGCGGTAGGTAATGTTGGCGCGGCAGTAAGCGGTGCCGTCTTTTTTTGTTGCGGAATATACACCTGTGAGCATGGCTTCTCCATTAGTTACTCTGCCTTGATGAGTAAGGCTTTATCGGTTACAGTATAGCATATTTGCGCGCAGAGGGCAAATGGGAATGTGAGTGCAGGCGCTCTGAGAGCAGAAGTGTTGACATTCGAAAGGGTTGTGCTACAATAGTTTGGAAAACAATAGACAGGAGATCAACGTACTATGAACCTCATGTATGTAAGTACAAGAAACAATCAAGAGAAGCTCACGGCCTCCCAGGCGATTTTGAAGGGGCTGGCGGACGACGGCGGCCTGTTTGTGCCGGAGAGCCTTCCGGCTCTGGACGTGTCGCTGGAGGAGCTGAAGGGTATGACCTATCAGGAGACTGCTTACGCGGTGATGAAGCAGTTTTTTACCGACTTTACGGAGGAGGAGCTGAAGGACTGCATCAACCGGGCATATGACGACAAGTTTGACACGCCGGAGATCGTTCCCATGACGGAGGCGAGGGGCGCCTATTATCTGGAGCTGTTCCACGGGGCGACCATCGCGTTTAAGGATATGGCCCTGTCGATTCTGCCGCACCTTCTGACCACCTCGGCGCGGAAGAACCGGGTGAAGAATGAGATTGTGATACTGACCGCAACCTCCGGTGACACCGGAAAGGCGGCGCTGGCGGGCTTTGCGGATGTGAAGGGAACAAAGATCATTGTGTTCTACCCGAAGAACGGCGTGAGCCCGATTCAGGAAAAGCAGATGGTGACCCAGAAGGGGGACAATACCCTTGTGGTGGGGATCCATGGCAATTTCGATCAGGCGCAGACCGGGGTCAAGCAGATCTTTGGTGACAAGGCGCTGGCCAGGGAGCTGGACGCGGCAGGTTTCCAGTTCTCCTCGGCAAACTCCATCAACATCGGGCGTCTGGTTCCGCAGGTTGCCTATTATGTCTATGCGTATGCGAAGCTGTACGCAAACGGCGTGATTGCAAAGGACGAGCCCATCAATGTGACGGTTCCCACCGGCAATTTCGGCAACATCCTTGCCGCCTTTTATGCGAAGAATATGGGGCTTCCCATTGCAAAGCTGATTTGCGCCTCCAACGAGAACAAGGTGCTCTACGACTTTTTCTCCACCGGAGTCTACGACAGGAACCGCGAGTTTGTTCTGACCAGCTCGCCCTCCATGGACATTTTGATCTCCTCGAACTTAGAGCGGCTGATCTACCATATTGCAGGGGATGACCCGCAGAAAAACGCGGGGTTGATGGAGAGCCTTGCACGGACCGGCAGATATGAGATTACAGAGGAGATGCGGGCAGAGCTGAAGGATTTTTACGGAAATTACACAGGTGAGGCGGAGACGGCGGATGTGATCAAAGCCATGTACGAGGACACCGGATATATTCTGGATACCCACACGGCGGTGGCTGCCGGCGTGTATGAGAAATATAAGAAGGACACCGGAGACCGGGAGACCAAGACCGTGATTGCCGGCACAGCCAGCCCCTTCAAGTTTTCCAGAAGCGTGATGACGGCCATCGACGGCAAGTATGACGCCATGGGAGATTTTGAGCTGGTGGATGAGCTGTCGCGCATCGGCAATGTCAAGGTGCCGAGGGCGATTGAGGAGATCCGCAGCGCAGCAGTCCTGCATGACACTGTCTGTGAGGTGGCGGACATGCCGGACGTGGTCAGGAAATTTTTGGGAGTCCGCTAGAGGGATTCAGGCCATTGGCTGCAATATAAAACCCCGGCCGATGATTCGGCCGGGGGCTTTTTGTCTCTGAAAAACAAATCATTCGTCGGTCTTGATCACTTCCATGAGGAAATGCACCGTTCCGAAGGTGTAGAGCACCGGGATATGGTAGGTCTTGTGCTCAAAGGTCAGCAGCGGCTCCTCCACCTGCTCCGGCGGACCGATGACAAGCTCTGTGGAAGATCCGTTGGACACATTCACAATGAACAGTCCGTTATGTAGATTTAAAAAGTCCTCCAGCGAGGCTTTCACATAGACATCGTACTCGAAAAACTGCTCCTCCACGTAGCTGCTGGCAAACGCCACGGCCGTCTCCTCGTTCATGCAGAGGTAGGAGACAATGGAGTAATTGCCGGAGACTTCCTGCTTGACACAGCACTCCAGCGGGAATTCGCGAACCTCCTCAACATAGAGCGGGGAGAATTCGTCTCCGATAAAACGCACAAAATTGTTAAACAGCAGTTCAATGTACATGCGGCTCTTCAGCGGAAGCGCCTTCTCCGAGACAATCAGGAAATTTTCGAACAGTTTCGTAATTGCGTCCTGATCCTCGACCAGCATATCCAGATCGGACAGCTCGTTCTGTGAGCGGTAGTCGGTCAGAATCTTCTCAAATTCCTGATTGGTCAGGATACCGTCGTCCAGCAGAACCTGTCCCAACAACAGAAAGTCCGGACTCTGGGATTTCAACAGGGTGATCACCTGCTCGTTGGTCAGATAACCGATCTCGATAGCGACTTCCCCGAATTTGCGATCCTCATGCGTCTGTTGAATGATAATCTCATCCACCTCGGACGCAGTCATATATCCGGCGTGCATCGCAAGAGTGCCAAGCTTGGTGTGCTTTTTAGGCTCCTTCTGCATGGCCGCGAGGAGCTGCTCCTGCGTAATGTAGCCGTTTGCAATCAAAAAATTGCCGAAAAATTGTGTGTACATTGATTATCTCCTCTCAAGGAAATTCTTCAGAATATTGAGAATCTGATCTTTATCCAGCGGTTTTTGAACAAAATCCTTGGCTCCGTTCTCCAGCGCGCTCTTAAGCTGCGACTGTGTGCCGACAGAAGAGGCGACAATGATGACCGCTCTGGAATCAAAGTCGATGATTTCCCGAATTGCGGCGTTGCCGTCTTTTACGGGCATAACAATATCAAGGAAAACGAGATCCGGCTGGTTCTCCTTGTACTTGTCAATTGCCTCCTGACCGTCTGCCGCCTCAATGAAGGTCGGGTTGCCTTCGGATTTGATGATGTCCTTCATCTGCTTGCGGGCAAGGATGGAGTCGTCACCAATTAAAATTTTAAGGTCGTCAATCTGCATAATTTAGTGCTCCCTTTTCGTGTACTAGACTTATTCTACTATAAGCCTTTGAATTTTTCAACATTTTTTTGTAAAACAGATTGACAAAAAAATCACATCGTGTATGATATTTGTGAATGAAATTCAATAGCGATCATATAGAAGGAGGACATGTAAATGGCAACAAAAGCGTATTATCCGCTGAATGAGATCGGTAAGGATAAGGTCGGATTTTCCAAGACCCGTTCCATTATCGAGGCTCCTTTCTACGGAAACAATGTCGTGAAGGTCAACACTTTGAAGGAAGCCTACAATCTGGCTAAGAACTCTCCGGGCACAATCGTGACGGATATGCCGATCAAGGACGGTGAGACCTTTGGACTCGAGAAGGATGCGAAGGTTCTTCTGTTCAACGACGGCGCAGTGACCGGTCGTTATGCCGCCGCACGCCGCATCAAGGGCGAGCCGGGAGTGGACGCGGAGAAGCTCGACAAGGTTGTGATGGACGCGGTGTACGAGACCCGCTGGAAGACACTCTATCACGCCGAGTGCTATATTGGTCTGGACCCGGAATTTATGGTGAAGGCTCATCTTCTGATCCCGGAGGGAGAGGAGAACATTCTCTATAACTGGATGCTGAATTTCCAGTACATGTCCGATGAATATGTAAAAATGTACAAGAACTCCAAGCTGATCGGCGACGGCAAGGAGCCGGATATCTATATCTTCTCCGATCCGCAGTGGGCACCGCATGACGCTCCGGATGTGGATTACAGCTGTCTCAGCGATCCGCTGACGCTGTGCTATTTTGACACCAACCAGAACTGCGCCGCGATTCTCGGCATGAGATATTTCGGCGAGCACAAGAAGGGGACCCTGACCATGGCGTGGGCGCTTGCAAACCGCAACGGCTATGCATCCTGCCATGGCGGACAGAAGGAGTATTCTCTTGAGGGCGGCAAGAAGTTTGTTGCTTCCGTGTACGGCCTGTCAGGCTCCGGAAAGTCCACTCTGACCCATGCAAAGCACGCCGGCAAGTACGATGCGTTCGGCGGCATCAAGGTGCTCCACGATGACGCATTCATCATCAACACCGACACCTGCGCCTCCATTGCGCTGGAGCCGACCTATTTTGACAAGACATCGGATTACCCGACCGGCTGCCCGGACAACGAGTATCTGCTGACCGCCCAGAACTGCTCGGCAACTCTGGATGAGGACGGCAAGATTCAGCTCGTGACCGAGGATATCCGCAACGGCAACGGCCGCGCAATCAAGTCCAAGCTGTGGTCGCCGAACCGGGTTGACAAGATTGATGCTCCGGTCAACGCAATCTTCTGGATTATGAAGGATCCGTCCATTCCTCCGGTTGTGAAGCTGAAGGGAGCGGCGCTTGCCTCCGTTATGGGTGCAACTCTTGCCACCAAGACCTCCACTGCAGAGCGTGTTGCTGCCGGAACCGACCTGAACGCGCTGCGCATTGTTCCTTATGCAAATCCGTTCCGCACCTATCCGCTGGTGAACGATTACGAGAAGTTCAAAAAGCTGGTGGAGGAGAAGGACGTGGACTGCTATATCGTCAACACCGGCGATTTCATGGGAACCAAGTGCAAGCCTGCCGATACGCTGGGCATTCTCGAGACGATTGTCGAGGGCAAGGCGAAGTTTGAGAAGTGGGGACCGTTTGAGGATATCGAGATCATGTACGACTGGTCAGGAAAGACTGCTGACTTTAAGCCGGATCTGAACGACGCAGAGTACCGCGCAGCCTTAAAGGGTGCAATGGAGAACCGCGTGAAGGCTGTCGAGGATTTCGCTGTGAAGAAGGAAGGCTACGACAAGCTTCCGGATGAGGCGCTGGCTGCTTTGAAGAAGCTGGTGGATGCGCTCGCCTAATGGAAATTTTTATAAATTTTTCCATGGCAGATCTGGTAGAATATACATGAATTTTGTTGTTGCATTGTCGATTGTTATACAGTATAATGAACTCAGCTACAAAAGATAAACGTGAAACAAAAGACAAAGCAGAACATATTTAACGATTCTACAACCTGGGATGTTCGACAATCCTGTTATTTAGAACCTACATCTATTTTTAATGGGATTCCTATATGAGCTGTTGGATGTCAGGCCGCCTCGTATCAGTGGAAGGCAGAAGACAGACTGCGGTTACCCACCTGGCTTTGGCTAGGAGTCTAAATTGCAGGAACCGGCACCTTGGGTTTTTCGAAAGAGGAATTTATTAAAGTACCAAAGAGCCTGAAGTACAAAAGAAATGAAGGTACAAAAGATTCTAAAGTACAAAGGATTCCTGATATACGAAAGATCGTAAGGCACAAAAGAGACAGGGAGCTACGAGAGTGGCTCCCTGATTTTGTGTGTAATGGTGCAAAATAACTGTTTCACGGAGATCTGGAGAGAACTGGCATGAAACGAAAAGAATGGATGCGCTGGCTTGGGACGATTGCCCTGACCGTCTGCGCAATTTCGGTGATGGCCTATGCCATCCTTGCCGCGCGGCGCGCGAGGATTGTCTCGCGGGAGGGCGATACGCAGGCGGCGGAGCACAAGGTGCAGGAGGGCCGGATTTTAAACGCGTATATTGAGGGATCGAAAGAGGGGATGCTTACCGTATGGTATGAGGGCGGCTCGCATGAGTATGAGGCGAGGCTTGCATCCCCCTACACAGGAATTGCGGATCTGGAGATCAGGGATGGGGTAATTGTCCAGGTGGACGCGAAGACGGCATCCATCGAGGGCACGCTGGACAGCTATACGGACAACACAGTGCAGATCAGCGGCTACGAAAAGCTGAGCTATACGGGCGAGATGCCTGTATATGTGCTGACGGAGGGAACCGTGCGTCAGAAATTGCTCAGTGATCTGGTGATCGGAACCTCGCAGATGACGCTTGTGGTGGCCTACGGGGAGGCCTGTGCGCTCCTGCAGTATCGTGAGGATGTGTACGAGACGATCCGTGTCCTGATCAAAAACGGAGAGAATAAGGCATACAAAAGTCTTTATCTTACCGGGGAGAGCGACTATCTGGCGGGGGAGCAGGAAAAGAAAGCGCACAAGGTGACCAGTGCGGAAAAGCTGATGCAGGAGAGGGCTGTGGGGGATGAGGTGCGGTTCACCTCGCAGGAAGGACTCCTCTATCTCTGTGATAAGAACGGCGCGGTAAAGGGAACCGGCTATGAGGGCGATTTTTTGGTCCGGAAGGAAGAGGAGGGCTATGTGCTCATCAATGAGGTGCCGATTGAGACTTATCTGCGCTATGTGGTGCCCTCGGAGATGCCCACATATTTCTCCTATGAGGCATTAAAGGCACAGGCCGTGTGCGCCCGCACCTTTGCCTATCGGCAGATGCGCAGCCATACATACGCCGCATACGGGGCGAATCTGGATGACAGCACCGCATTTCAGGTCTATCACGCGGCGGGGCCCTATGAGGTCACGGACCGGGCAGTTCGTGACACGGAGGGACTTGTGCTCACCTATGAGGGGGAGCTGATTGACTGCTATTATTACTCGACGGGGAGCGGCTACTCGGAGAATCTCGAGGTGTGGAATGCCGATTCGCCAGTCTATCTCGTGGCGGAAAATCACACGGCGGGGGAGACGCAGGATCTCTCGGACGCGAAGCGCTTCCACGCGTTTATCTCGGAAAAGCCGGACGGCTTTGACGCGGACTCCCCCTACTATCGCTGGACGGCGGAGCTTTCGGCAAAGATGGGGATGGATGAGCAGTACGGGAGGCTGAAAAGGGTGCGGATCGATGAGCGCAGCGCCTCCGGCTATATCTTATCCTTTACGGCCGAGTTTGAGGGCGGGGAGCGCACCTACGACCGGGAGAACGATATCCGTTTTGCGCTCAGCAAATACCTGTTGAACGTGACGCTGGCGGACGGGAAGGTGCTCAGCCGGCCAAGCGCGCTGCCGAGCGCCTGCTTTGAGGTGGAAAGCCAGAAGGACGGCAGAATCCTTCTGCGCGGCGGCGGATTCGGGCACGGGATCGGCATGAGCCAGTATGGCGCGGACGGCATGGCCAAAGCGGGAAAGAGCTGGCAGGAAATTCTCACATTTTATTACAAAGGAGCGGAGATCGTCGAAAGATAGGCCGACCTTCGATAAAAATTTCACTTGCACTGCGCCCGATCTTGTGCTAGAATGACACACAAGTGAAAGGCAATGAATGTGTTCAGTAGCGCCCAATACCCTTTCAGAGAGAGGAGATCGTCGGCTGGAAGTCTTCTCAGGTTCAGGTTGGGAGGCGAATTTCGCACAGGAGCTGCACGGGTGAACGGTGGGATTGGACGAGGGATGTCCGATAGGATCCGCAGGTAGTCCGTGACGTCGGCTGCACGTTATGCAGCGGAGAGTGTCCGCGGGTCGGGAGTGTCCGATAAGCGGGAATCGGGGTGGTAACGCGGAAGATTTTCGTCCCCTGTAGTATGTAATATACTACAGGGGATTTTTGTGTTTATTCGACACGGATGCCACAATATGTAGTAAATAAGTACTATTTTTGCAGGGATTTATCGAAAAGGAGAGAACCATGAAAGAAAAATTGCAAAAAATCAGGGAAAAAGCCATCGCTGAAATCGAGAGCTCGCAGGGCATGGAACGGTTGAACGAGGTTCGTTCGGCCATTCTCGGAAAGAAGGGGGAGCTGACCGCCGTCTTAAAGGGAATGAAGGATGTGGCGCCGGAGGACCGCCCGAAGGTTGGCCAGTGGGTGAACGAGGCCAGGGAGGCCATTGAGAACCGGCTTGCGGAGAAGATGAAGAAGCTGGAGGCGGAGGCACTGCGGCGCAAGTATGAGAGCGAAAAGATCGACGTCACAATGCCGGCGAAGCTGCATGCGGCAGGCAAGCTGCATCCGGTGACGCAGGTGCGGAACCAGCTTGTGGACATCTTCGGCTCCATGGGCTTTGATGTCTATGAGGGCACGGAGATTGAGACGGATTTTTACAACTTCACAGCCCTCAATATTCCGCGGGACCATCCGGCCCGCGACATGCAGGACACCTTTTATCTGTCGCCGGAATTTCTGCTGAGAACGCAGACGTCCGCCGGGCAGATCCATGTGATGGAGGAGAAGAAGCCGCCGATCAAGATTATCTCCCCGGGGAAGGTGTTCCGCTCAGACGACGATGCCACCCACTCGCCGATGTTCTGCCAGATGGAGGGGCTTGTGGTGGACAAGGGCATTACGCTCTGCGATCTGAAGGGAATTCTGGATGTGTTTGTGCAGAAAATTTTTGGCGAAAACACCACCACCCGCCTGCGGCCCTCCTATTTCCCGTTCACGGAGCCGTCGGTGGAGGTGGATGTGAGCTGTTTCCAGTGCGGCGGCAAGGGCTGCAAGCTCTGCAAGGGAACCGGATGGATCGAGGTGCTTGGGGCAGGCGTGGTGAACACCAAGGTTTTGAGGGACTGCGGAATCGACACGGATGTTTACAGCGGATTCGCGTTCGGAATCGGTATGGACCGTATCGCCATGCTCAAGTATGGCATCAACAATATTAAGCTGCTGTTTGAGTCGGATCTGCGCGTGCTGGATCAGATCGACGATTAAGGGAGGGAGAACAATGTTAGTACCGTTAAGCTGGTTAAAGGAATATGTAGAGATTGACGTTTCACCGAAGGAGCTGGAGGAAAAGCTGTTCTCCTGCGGCTTTGAGGTGGAGGAGCTGTATGAGCTCGGAAAGGACATCGACGGGGTTGTGGTCGGCGCGGTCACAAGCTGTGAGCCGATTCCGGAGACACATTTAAGCCTGTGTCAGGTGGATGCGGGAAGCCATGGCAGTTTCCAGGTCTGCTGCGGCGCGGACAATGTGCGGGCGGGTCAAAAGTTCCCGCTGGCGCTGGTGGGAGCGCATGTGTACGCCACGGCAAAGGATCACGTAACCGTGGAGGGCATCATGCAGATCAAGAAGGGCAAGCTCCGGGGCTATGAATCCGTCGGAATGCTCTGCTCCGGCACGGAGCTCGGGCTTACCGAGGATCTGTATCCGGGCGCGGGCTACAACGGCCTTCTGGTTCTGCCGGAGGACGCCGAGGCGGGAGCCGATGTAAAGCCGATTCTGGGTCTGGACGACTGGATGTTTGATATTTCCGTCACGGCAAACCGCCCGGACTGCCAGAGTATATACGGCATTGCGCGGGAAGTGGCGGCGGTGCTGGGCAAAGAGATCAAGGCGCCAGCGCTGGACTACACAGAGACCGATGTGAAAAAGGAGGGCTTTACCGTGACGGTGGAGGCGCAGGATTTGTGCCCGCGCTACATCGGCCACTATGTCTATGATGTGAAAATCGAACCCTCCCCCGCATGGATGCGCCGCCGTCTGGCGCTTGTGGGGATCGGGGCGATCTCCAATATTGTGGACATCACGAACTATATTTTAAAAGAGCTGGGGCAGCCGATGCACGCCTTTGACTACAATTATATCGGGGGCAACCGGATCAATGTCCGCCGCGCAAAGGACGGAGAGAAGATTGTGACGCTGGACGAGAAGGAGTTTACGTTAAACTCCTCGAATCTGGTGATCTGCGACGGCGCAAAGCCAGTGGCCCTCGCCGGAATCATGGGCGGCTTGAACTCTGAGATTATCGACACAACCACGGAGGTGCTGTTTGAGTCGGCAAAATTCGCCCACGACAATATCCGCAAGACCTCCCGCGCGCTGGGGCAGTCCTCGGATGCCAGCGCCCTGTATGTGAAGGGGGTCTGCGAGTACACCACGGTGATGGCCATGAAGCGCGCCCTGCACCTGATTGAAGAGCTGGGCTGCGGAAAGGTGAGCTCCACCCATGCGGAGGTATCCACCGGCAATTCCGTGGAGCCGAGGCCGCTTGCTGTCAGCGTGAAAAAAGTCAACGGCGTGCTGGGCATTGAGGTGTCGGATGCAGACATTTTGCGCATTTTAAAGGCGTTAAACTTTGCACCCGTGCTGAAGGGCGACGAGCTGACCCTGCAGATTCCCGCTTACCGCGAGGATATGGAGTCCTACCCGGATGTGGCGGAGGAAGTGATCCGCATGTACGGCTATGAGCATGTGAAGGGAACCTTTATGCCGACAGCGGAGGTGACTGCCGGAGGGCTGAACCTGCGTCAGAGGACGGAGCTGAAGCTAAAGCGCGCGCTCTGCGCGGCGGGGGCGTGCGAGGGAATGCATTACTCCTTCTTCTCGCCGTCGGATCTGAATCTTTTGCGCCTGCCGCAGGACGCGCCGGAGCGGAATGCCATTGAGCTTTTGAACCCCATCAATGTCGATCTGTCCCTGATGCGCACGACGCTTGCGCCGCAGATGCTGCACGCAATCGCAAGAAACCAGAAGCGCGGAATCCTCGAGGGGCGCATTTTTGAGCTCGGCAACCGTTTTATCCCGAAGTCTCTGCCGCTGACAGAGTACCCGGACGAGCGGGAGACGCTATGTGTCGGTGTTTTCGGAAAGGAGGAATCCTTCTTCACATTAAAGGGCTTTGCACAGACGGTTGCAAAGACGCTGGGACTCACCTTTAGCTACGAGGCGGGCACAAGATCCTTCCTGCACCCGTATCAGACCGCGGAGATTATCTGCGAGGGTGAGAATGTCGGCTATCTTGGCACCCTCGCTTACGAGATTGCGGATGAGATGGATATGCGCGTGCCGGCATATCTGCTGGAGATCGATTTGAAGAAGCTCTCTAAATGGTACGGAAAGCCGCAGGTCTTTGTGCCGCTCCCGAAATTTGCGGAGGAGAAGAGAGACTTTGCGTTTGTCGCGGACAAGAGCATCACCTGCGCGCAGATTGAGACGGCGATCCGTGAGTCCTGCAGCTATGTGACGGACATTCATCTGTTTGACGTCTACGAGGGAGCACAGCTTGGCGCCGACAAAAAGAGTATGGCGTTCTCCGTGGTATTTACACCGAAGGACGAGGAGTTTACCGCTGAGATGGTGGAGGGCTATGTCAAGAAGATCTTAAAGCACTTGGAGCGCGATCCGGGTGTCACGCTGAGGGCATAGCGCGATGAAGGTCAGTGATTTTGATTACGAGCTCCCGGAGGAGCTGATTGCGCAGGATCCGCTGGAAAATCGCTCGGATTCGAGGCTCATGGTCTTGGATCGGGCAACAGGGGCGGTGGAGCATAAACGGTTTACGGATATTCTGGACTACCTTGCGCCGGGGGACTGCCTTGTCGTCAACAATACGCGGGTGATCCCGGCGAGGCTGTACGGCGTGAAGGAGGATACGCAGGCGCAGGTCGAGGTGCTTCTGCTCAAGCGCAGGGAAAACGATATCTGGGAGACGCTGGTGCGCCCCGGAAAGAAATTAAAACCCGGGGCTCGTGTGCTTTTCGGTGACGGGCTTCTCACCGGGGAAATTGTGGACATTGTGGAGGAGGGCAACCGTCTGGTGCGCTTTCATTACCAGGGCATTTTTGAGGAGATTTTGGACCGCCTCGGACAGATGCCCCTGCCGCCCTATATTACGCATGAGCTGCGGGACAAAAACCGTTACCAGACGGTTTATGCCAAGCATGACGGTTCCGCAGCGGCGCCCACGGCAGGGCTTCACTTTACGGAGGAGCTGCTGAGAAGGGTGAGGGAAAATGGCGTGGAGATTGCGGAGGTGACGCTGCATGTGGGTCTTGGCACCTTCCGCCCGGTGAAGGCGGAGGAAGTGACGGACCACCACATGCACTCGGAGTTTTACCGGATATCCGCAGAGGCGGCGGAGAAGGTCAACCGCGCAAAGCGCGAAGGGCACCGGGTGATCTCTGTGGGAACCACCAGCACGCGCACTCTGGAGTCCGCCGCGGACGAGAATGGCTTTTTGCGCGAGAAGAGCGGCTGGACGGATATTTTTATCTATCCGGGCTATGAGTTTCGGGTGATTGACGGGCTGATCACAAACTTCCACCTGCCGCAGTCCACGCTGATCATGCTTGTATCCGCCCTTGCCGGGAGGGAGCATGTGCTGGAGGCGTACCGCGAGGCGGTGCGTGAGCGATACCGGTTCTTTTCCTTTGGGGATGCAATGCTCGTCCTGTGAACAGAAAACCTTTCCCGCACATATCATGTATTAGGCGAAAAATAGCCGAAAAACAGATATTTTGTCGGGAGGGCCTGTTGTGGGATTTGATGTGTGGAAGGCTGTGCTGATCGCAGCCGTAATCATTCTGTTTGCATTACTGGCAGCCGCAGTGTGGCTGAGGCGGAAAAAAAGTAAACAAAAAGTACAGAAGATGCCGATGTGCGAAAAGCTGGAGAAGATCAACGCTCTGGCGGAGCCCTTCGGCTTTTTCTATGTAAAGGACTGGGATATTTTCTCTACGCGAAAGGACGCATGGCAGCGGCAGATGGGCTATGAGGCGCTGTTTGACGCGGCCGCTCCGGCAGTCCATATGGTCATGGATGTCTGGCCGGTGTATTTTGACTACGAGGGAAAAACATGGCTGATCGAATTCTGGAAGGGTCAGTATGGCATCAATACCGGGGGCGAGGTGGGGATTTACCACGCGGACCATATCGTTCCTCCCCATCAGTACCGCTTTGCGCATTTCGATGCGGCAGGGGATGACGAGATGCCATGGATCCGGTGCAGGCTGACGCGCGGGAGCGAGACGCTCTATGCTTACGAGATGAAGCACTGGTGGCTGACGGGATTTGCCATGGGGCGCTTTTCAAAGCCGAGACAGCTTGTGCTCAACACGGAGATTGCCTTTGACGATTCCGCCATGGCGGAGGCGTTCTGCGAGGGGCTGAAAGCTTATCCCGAGGGCGGGAGATATGAGCACTGCGGCAATCGCGTGTATGTGCGGATGAACCGCAGCCCCAAGGTGTCCGTCCTTGCCCGTCTGCATCGGGCGTGGGCGCAGATGTGGAACCGATTCTGGGTGTGGGTTTTCCTGCTTGTGACGCGCCCCTTTACGACCAGCCTGGATCGCGTGCTCTTTCTGTATGAGCAGCTTCCGGGCGGGCTCAAAATGCTCCTTGGTTTTGACCGAAAGCATTATAAGAAAAAGAAAAAAGAAAAGAAAAAGGGGCATGCGTGCCATGAGCTGTAAAAAAAGAGTACAGCGGGCATTGGAGGGAGCGGTGAGGCTCCCTCTTTGCGCAGACAGCCGCTATGTCCTGTTCAGTGACTGCCACCGGGGAGAGGGTACAAACAATGACAATTTTTTAAAGAACCAGCACCTCTACCTTGCGGCGGCGGAATACTATCTGAGAAAAGGCTTTTTCTATATCGAGCTGGGAGATGGGGAGGAGCTGTGGGAGAACCGCTGTATCCGGCGGATCATGTCCTACCATGAGCGGACGTACCGTCTTTTGGACTGTTACCGGCAAAGCAATCGGTTTTTAAAAATCTACGGGAATCATGATATGGAATTGAGGGACACACTTCCTCCTGCGGTGATTTTGCAGAATGAGGAGGGCGGCAGGGATATCTGCATGATCCACGGACATCAGGCGGATTTCTTTAACTCGGTGCTCTGGCGGCTGTCCCGCTTTTTGGTGCGCTATCTGTGGAAGCCCTTGGAGCATACCGGAATCAACGACCCTACCAGCGCTGCGCGCAATTACCGCAAGACCGAGCACCACGAGAAATGCTTAAAGAACTGGACCATTGAAAACGATACCTATCTGGTGGCGGGACATTCCCATCGGCCGAGGCTGCCGGAGGAGGGGGAGGGGTACATGAACACAGGCAGCTGCGTCCACCCATCCGGCATCACCTGTATTGAGATTGAGCATATGCGGGCAACACTTGTGCGGTGGAGCATGGGGACGGATGTCAACGCTGCGCGCTCTTGGCATGCGGGCATGGCGCTGTATGTGAACCGTGAGGTGATTGCCGGGCCGATGAAGATTGTCTGACAAATACTCTTGTCAAACGGTGCAAAGTGTAATACAATATTTTTGTATTAAACGGAACCAATCGAGGACGGATCGATTTGACAGGGAGAAGGATATGGAAGAGAAGAGAAGACATAAGAGGTTGGATCTGGACGTGAATATCCAGTTGGAGCGTCTGGATGAGGAGGGAGTTACCACACTAAAGTATGTACATGTTGATGTGACGGATCTTTCCCGGAGCGGAATTGGATTTGTCTGCGCGAGGGAGCTGGAGAAGGGGAGCTTTTATGACACCAGGATCCGGATCTGGACGAAGGAAGTGCTGGAGGTGGTGCTTGAGATCGTCCGGTGCGAGAAAAAAGGAGACCTGTACCAGTATGGCGCGTCGTTCATCGGCATGACGGACACGGATGCGCTGAAGATTGATATCTACCAGATGTTCAATGAGTTGTAGGAAGGAAAGGGGGCTTGCGTGGCCCCCTTTTTTGAGGTGACGGATGATGGAGCAGGCCTATACGGTCCGACAGGCAAAGCGGCTGCCGATTGAGGTGGAGGTGCCTGGGTCAAAGAGCATAACAAACCGCGCGCTTTTGATTGCCGCGCTCTGTGAGGGGACGAGCGTGCTGCACGGCGTGCTGTTTTCGGACGACAGCAGGCATTTCATTCAGGCGCTCGCGGACCTCGGCTTTCCGGTGGATGTGGACGAGGAACATGCGCGGGTGACGGTCACGGGCTTTGGCGGAGAAATTCCAAAGAAGCACGCGGCGGTTGATGTGGGCAGTGCGGGGACGGCGGCGCGCTTTCTTGCGGCGTATTTTGGCCTGTCGCAGGGGAGATATTACATGGATTCCTCGGAGCAGATGCGGCGGCGGCCAATGCATGAGCTCCTCTTGGCGCTGGAGTCACTGGGGGCGCAGACGGAGTATCAAGAGGAGGAGTACCATTTCCCGCTTGTGATTGGAAATCCCGGCGTGACAAGGCATGAGGTGACGGTGGATGTGGACAAGAGCAGCCAGTTTTTGAGCGCGCTTTTGATTGCCTCGGTTCTGTCGGAGGAGGATTTTGTGATTCATGCCACCGGGAGCCACGGGATGGCCTATGTGGATATGACAATCGCAATGATGGCGCAGTTTGGTGTGACGGTGATCCGCGAGGGTGCTGCGGACTTTCGCATTCCGGGGGGCGCCAAGTATCAGGCGATGGAGTACCGGATCGAGCCGGATGTGTCGGCGGCCTCCTATTTTTATGCCATGAGTCCGGTGCTGGGCGTGCGCGCCCATGTGAAGCATGTAAAAGGGCAGAGCCTTCAGGGGGATATCCGTTTTTTGCAGGTGCTGGAGCAGATGGGCTGTGTCCGCGAGGAGACGCCGGAGGGAATCGCGATACTGCCTCCGCCGGACGGAAAGCTGCGGGGCGGATCGTTTGACCTGTCCTCATTTTCGGATCAGGCGCTGACGCTGGCGGCGATTGCCTGCTTTGCGGACAGCGCGGTCACTATTCGCGGGATTGGGCACATCCGCTATCAGGAGTGCGACCGCCTGCAGGCGATTCGGAAAAATTTAGAGGCGATGGGGATTGCCGCAGAGCAGCAGTCGGAGGATGTCATTGTGATTCGTCCGGGAACGCCGCGGGGCTGCAGGATTGAGACCTATGACGACCACCGGGTTGCCATGGCCTTTGCCATTCCGGGGCTTGTGACGCCCGGAATTGTGATTGAGAATCCAATGTGCTGCAGGAAAACCTTTGAGAACTATTTTGAGGTGCTGGAGCAGCAGGTGTGCCAAATGTGAGGGTATATGGAGCAAGAACTTATTAAGGGGAAAATCATGGATGATCAGCAAAATATTGAGCTGTGGGATGCCTACTATCCGGATGGCACATTGGCCGGACGCGACCTGGTTCGGGGCGAAAAGATTCCGCCCGGATTGAGACATGTCGTGGTGGAAGTTTTGGTCATGCATAAGGATGGGACAATTCTTCTGACGCAGAGGGATTTCGGCAAACCGAATTATCCGGGGTTCTGGGAAAGCAGCGCTGGCGGTTCTGTGCTCAAGGGGGAACGCGCGATAGACGGGGCAAAGAGAGAGCTGCTGGAGGAGACGGGAATTTCTGCGGATGATGGGCTGGAGAGCCTGTACTATGTTGTATCGGATGTTTCGATCTACCGGGGATATCTGTGCGTGACCGATATTCCCAAAGACCATGTAAGGCTTCAACAGGGAGAAACCATTGCGTTTCGCTGGGTAAACAAACAGGAATTTCGGGAGATTTTTTACTCGGATCAGTATGTGAATGGGCTTCGAGAGCGGCTGCGCGAATTTGTGGAGCACGATTTTCAGAAAGAATTGGATTGCTGCTCAGCAGGCAGTCATTCGTGAGGTGCTTGAAGAAACTGGCGTGCATTATGAGGTGGA
>JAFLRQ010000021.1:19848-23357 GCA_022511395.1 Agathobacter sp.
AGCAGGCAGTCATTCGTGAGGTGCTTGAAGAAACTGGCGTGCATTATGAGGTGGACCGCCTTGCATTTGTGAATGAGTGCCTGTTTTATGGGAAGGGTTCACTCGAGGGAAAAGAGTGTCACGGAGTGGAATTCTATTACCTTATGAAGCCGCGGGGGACAAGGAATTTAGGCGGTAATCATGCGGGGGCAGGAATGATGGGCGCCGAAGAAAAAATGTACTGGCTGCCGATTGACCAATTGGATAATTATAATATAGTTCCGTCCTTTTTTAAGGAAAAACTCACCAATCTCGGCAGGGAAATTGAACATATCATTTCTGATGAAAGACGATAAAAAATTTTCGGGAAGGAGAGAAATTATGTTATTTATACAGTATCCCAAGTGCTCCACCTGCCAGAAGGCAAAAAAGTGGCTGGATGCACATAATATCAGCTATACAGACCGCCATATTGTTGAGGATCATCCCTCTTACGATGAATTAAAACAGTGGCAGGAAGCAAGCGGTTTGCCGCTCAGGAAATTTTTCAATACAAGCGGATTGCTGTACAAGGATATGCAGTTAAAGGACAAGCTGCCGGCTATGAGTGAGGAGGAGCAGCTGAAGCTTCTTGCGTCGAATGGAATGCTTGTAAAGCGCCCGCTTGTCGTAGATGGCGATCTGGTGCTGATTGGCTTCAAGGAAGCGGAGTGGGAAGAAAGGCTGTTGGACAGAACAAGGGTTTGATGAAGGCGGATTTATAATCATGAACCATATTTTTGAACAAGTGGAAAAAAATATTGACAATCTTGTTGCAAATTGTGTGGATTGGACTGCGTGCGCAACAAAAGAACAGCTTCAGGCTGCGAGAGCAGGGAACTTGAAATTAATGTTCTTTGACAGGGAGGTTCCGGAAGCGTGGTTAAAGGATATCAAAGGGAAAAAGGTGCTCTGTCTGGCAGGTGCAGGCGGTTTGCAGGCTCCACTGCTTGCATGTGCAGGCGCAGAGGTTACGGTTGTTGATATTTCAAATAAAATGCTGGATAAGGATCGTGAAATTGCAAAGAAAGAAAATTTAGAAATCGAAATTGTTAAAGGAAATATGTGCGACTTATCCATGTTTGATGATTGCCGGTTTGATTACATCATCAATCCGCCCTCCCTCATGTACATTCCCGAATTGAATGTGGTGTTTCGAGAATGTTATCGCGTGTTGAAGCAGGGGGGCGTCTTTATCATGATGGCACCAAATCCAATCAATTATGTCTGCGACTATGTGGATGATGAAAACGGCGGATATTACAAGGCTGTACACAGAATGCCTTTTTGTTCCAAGGATTTTGATGGCTCAGATTGGATTGAGTACGGGCATACAATGGAAGAGTATTTAGGCGGGCTGATTGCATGCGGATTTCTGATTAACGGATATGTGGAATGTCAAATGGATGATATTACAGAATTGCATTTTATGACGAGAGCCATAAAGAGCGGAAATTGAAAGGACGATACTTATATCTATGCTGCCAACAAGGGAAAAAGCAGAAGAACTTTTACGGGAAGCAGAAACGTGCAATCCGGGACCGTGGGGGAATCATTGTCGTGTTGCGGCTCATTGTGCGGAAAAAATAGCGATGGAATGTCATGACTTAGATTCGGATAAGGCATATATACTGGGACTGCTGCATGATATAGGCAGAAAATTTGGGGTAAGGCACTTAGGACATGTGTCTGACGGCTATACATACATGATGTCCTTGGGATATGATGAGGCTGCGCAAATATGCCTTACACATTCTTTCAATAATCAAACGACAGACCAGTATATTGGAAAGTTTGATACGACTGATGAAGAATTGAAAATGATTCAGGATGCATTAAAAGAGGTTACTTTTGATGACTATGACAGACTTATTCAATTATGTGACGCATTAGCCGGTTCAGAGGGCGTACTGGACATGGAAGAACGAATGGAAGATGTCAGGCGCAGATATGGTTCATATCCACAGGAAAAGTGGGAGAGAAATCTTGCCCTGAAGAAATATTTTGAAGAAAAAATGGGAAAAGATTTGTATACTGTGGTTGGGAAAGAAAAATGATTATATTAATTACGGGCGCATCCCATACGGGAAAGACAGCCCTTGCGCAAAAACTGCTTGAAAAATATAAATATCCGTATCTCTCCATCGATCATCTGAAAATGGGACTGATCCGCAGCGGCAATACGACGCTTACACCGTGTGATGATGAGGAGTTGACAGCGTACTTATGGCCGATTGTGCGCGAAATGGTTAAGACGGCCATTGAAAATGAACAGAATCTCGTTGTGGAGGGATGCTATATTCCTCTTGACTGGGCGAAGGATTTTGAAAAGGAATATTTGGAGGAAATCAGATTTTGCTGTCTGGTTATGAGCAGAAACTATATTGAAAATCATTTCGATGATATCAAACGGTTTGCAAGCGTGATTGAGGATCGCGGGGATGATGAGGAGTGCACATTTGAGAGAGTGTGCAGAGATAACGAAGCGATGCTAAAGGAGTGCATTCGGCACGGAAGCGAATACATTTACATTGATGAGACATATCAGTTTGATATTGAATTTTGAGGATCCTAATTCTAATTTGCTGTGATGCAATTTGGGAACTCTCCGTGTTGTAATTCCTTGAGGAATAGGATAAAATACTGATATAACAATGGAAGGAGGTCTATCACTTGGGTGGTTTGCAAGAGGTATTTGGGAAGATGATTCCGGGATTTCAAGATATATTTGGAAATGTTTTGGAACAGATTATTTTATATGGATCTGTTGCAAAGGGAACCAATACGGAAGAGTCAGATATTGACATTGCAGTTATCGTCCGAAGCTATACAGAGGATATGCACGACAAGATGATCGATCTTACCGTTGACCTTGAGTTGGAATATAACAAGGTTCTTTCCGTGCTGTTGATTGATTATGACAGTTTTAAGGAGTGGGAGAATGTTCTTCCGTTTTATCAGAATGTGAAGAAGGACGGAATCATGTTATGGAGCGCAGCGTAATAGATTTATCCAAATATCGTTTTGATTGTTGCTGTGAGGCATTGGAAGATGCAAAAATTATGTATGAGGCCTGCAGATACAAGAATGCTCTGAATCGTGCCTATTATTCCATTTTTCACGGAATACGTGCAGTAAATGCACTGGATGGTTTTGATAGCAGCAAACACAGCGGTGTAATTGCATATTTCAATCAAAATTATGTGAAAAAAGGTTTTTTTTCAAAAGAGGCTTCTAAACTAATCAAATTAGCTGCAGAAAAGAGAGAAAGTGCTGATTATTTAGACTTTTTTGTGGCTTCCAAAGAAGAAGCTGCGGCGCAGATACAGAGAGCCGAAGCTTTCAAAGAATGGATTGAGGAGTATTTGAGAAGCAGGCAAGTTTTATAGACTTTTATTAAATCCGGATCTTCAGATATGAGACGGATTTATATTTTAGGAGAAATTGCGAAAAATGAACTTCCGCATAGCAATCATCGACGACGAGCCAGC
>JAFLRQ010000022.1:0-5144 GCA_022511395.1 Agathobacter sp.
TTCTCATCCCAGATGACAATGTCAATCTTCTCTCCTCCCAGCTCATCCACAATGGCGTTGACTCTGGCTCCGTTCATTCCCACGCAGGCTCCCACCGGATCGACATCCGGATCGTTGGAATACACGGCAATCTTTGTGCGGCTCCCCGCCTCGCGGGAAATGCCTTTGATCTCGACAATCCCCTCTCGCACCTCCGTCACCTCGGATTCAAACAGGCGCTTGACCAGCTCCGGATGCGTTCTGGACACTAAGATCTTTGGTCCCTTGGAGGTGGGCTTCACCTCATAAATGTACACCTTGATGCGGTCGGTCGGCTTGAAATGCTCACCCTTAATCTGTTCGCTCTCCGTCAGAAGCGCATCCGCCTTGCCAAGGTTGATGCTGATGTTGCGTCCCACATAGCGCTGTACCACGCCGGTCACCACATCCTTCTCCTTGCTGTTGTACTCGTCGAAGATGACTCTGCGCTCCTCTTCACGGATCTTTTGTAAAATCACGTTCTTGGCATTCATGGTGGCGATGCGGCCGAATTCCTTGGACTTCACCTCAACCTGCACAATATCTCCAAGCGCAAATTTGCCGTCGATCATCTGTGCGTCTGCCAGCGAGATCTGCTCCAGAGGATCCTCCACCTCCTCAACCACAGTCTTTTCCTGAAAGCAATGATATTCGCAGGTGTCCGGATCAATGACAACTTTCACGTTTTCCGCTTTGCCGAAATGATTTTTACACGCGGTGACCAGTGAATTCTCGATCGCCTCCAGAAGGACCTCTTTGCTGATATTTTTCTCCTGCTCCAATATCGTCAACGCTTCTAATAACTCTTGATTCATTTTTTTCTCCTCCTAATCTGGTTTTGTTATCGTAAGCTTTGTCTGTTCATCAAAAATGTACGGCCTGACGGATCAGCGCAATGTCAGACTTTGTGAAAGTGCGCTCGTTTCCGTCCTCCTCGGTGACCGTCACAGAGGCATCATCATACGACTGCAAAATCCCCCAAAATTCCTTGCACCGGTCGATGGCCCGATAGGTTCTGATCTCAACCTCCTTTCCCACATTGCGGGCGTAATCCCGCTCCTTTTTTAACGGCCGCCCCAGTCCCGGGGAGCTCACCTCAAAGGAGTAGGAGTTCGGGATAAAATCCGCCTCATCGAGCAGATCGTTCATCTCCCGCGCCACCGCCTCACAGTCGTTCACGGTGATTCCGCCCTCCTTGTCAATGTAAGCTCTCAGATAGTAGGTACCGCCCTCCTTGACATACTCCGTATCCACAAGCTCATAGTGGAGCCGCTCCAAAATCGGCAGGATCATGGTCTCCAGCCTCGCCGCATAACCTTCCGCTGACAATTTTTGTCACCTCTTTTCTAAGATTTTCCCTGAGGGATACCAACGGATTGCTTCGCAATCCTGCAAACATTCGGAATCCGTTGATTTTCTATGGAAAATCACTACTTCCTCATGTTTGAGCGGGTCACTAAGTCCAAATCTTGCTTTCGTGCAAGCACGAGCAAAATTGGACTTGTGCCCCTTGGTATCATAAAAATTGAGAGAGAACCGATGTCCTCTCTCAACCTTAAACTCTATGTTACATTGGAAATATTACCACGTTTTTGAAAAAATATCAAGTACTTTTTCTATTTCTCTTTCCTAATCTCCTTCAAAGCCGCCCCCAGCCTTATGGGATTCCCGTACCGCAGCGTTCCCATACGGTAAATCTTTGCGCCCAGAGCGCCTGCTCCATAGATGGATGCCGCAAGAATCACAAAGGACAGAATGATCTCCCAGGGCGCCACCGTCCCCATGGCGATCCGGGCAAACATGGTGCTGTAGGAGCTCACCGGCAGGAAGGACAACACCTTGATGATGGGTCCCTCCACATTATCCAGCTGCAGCAGGGAGAAGAAATAGACCACCATGATGACCATGATCAGCACGCCGGAGCTCTTGCTCACATCCTCGGTCTTGCTCACCAGCGCGCCCATTGCGCCGTACAGGAACGCATAGAACAGATAGCCGCCAAGGCCAAACACCGCAAAGGTCACCAGCACATCGGCGGGGACGTGTAAAAACATATCCAGCTTCCCGCCCCAGAATTCCCGGTTAACCCCGTAAGAGAGCAGGATTGCTCCCAGAATGAGTGCAGCCTGAAACAGACCGCCGACTGCCCCGGCAATGACCTTGCCGAACAACAGACTGTTGGGTGTCGTGCTGGTCACAAGCACTTCAATGGCCCGGTTGCTCTTCTCGTTGGTGACAGACACGGCAATCATCTGCCCATACATCACGATCAGCATAAATACCAAAATTACCAGAATATAGCAATACCAGAAGTTCTCTCCGGTGTCCTTGTTCATCACCTGCTCCGAGCCGGTGATGGGCACACGATACATGGCATCAATCTCCTCCAGATTCCAGCCCTGCTTTGCGCTGTAGTCCATCCGGTAAAAGACCCGCATGGCCTCCTCAAACAGATAGGGGTTGGAATCCGACATGGACTTGTTGTACACATAGTACTCATACTCCGTGGGGCCGGTGATCACGAAACCGGCCTGCGCCGTCCGATCCTCTACAGCCGAAGACAGTCCCGCCCTGTCTGCCGCCTCCTCCCATTCCACACCGGGAAACAGCTCTGCCAGCACCTCCTTATGCAGGATACCTGCCTCATCCAGATACAGAAACCGACTCTTTTTTTCTTCTCCCGGCTCTTCGCTCCCCGGCTCCTCCTCCTTTCCCACCACCTTTACTCCGGTAAAATCAGACATATCCACAAACCTGGGCAGGAAAAGCAGGCCCGCTCCCAGCAGGGCGATCAGCACGGTAACGACCATAAAGCCCTTGCTGGAAAAATACTCCTTCAGCTCATATTTTAAGACAATCCCAAATCTTCTCATGCTTCCTCCCCCACCTTCTCCACAAAAATATCATTCAGCGACGGCTCGTAGCTTCCAAAGCGTTCCACGGAAATATCAGAAGCTGCCAGCCGCTCCAGCACCTGTCTGCGATTTGCACCCTCCGCAAGCTCCAGAATCAAAAACTCCCTCTTTTCTTCGGACACCACAGCCAGACCGTTCAGCACCTGCTTTGCCCGCTCCTTAATCTCCGCCGGGGAAATACCCTCCGCCGCCAACACAAGCCGGTTCCTTCCATATTCCCTCTTGATCTCCTTCAGCTCTCCGGACAGCGTCACATTTCCCTTGTCAATGATGGCAATGTGGTCGCAGAACTCCTCCACATAGCTCATCTGATGGCTGGAAAAAATCACAAGCCTGTCCTCTGCAATCAGCTCGTTGATCACATCCTTTAAAATCTGGGAGTTTACCGGATCCAGTCCGCTGAAGGGCTCATCCAGAATCACAATCTCCGGGTTATGTACCAGCGTGGAGGCCAGCTGCACCTTCTGCTGGTTGCCCTTTGAGAGAGTCTCCAGCTTCCGGGGCGCGTACTCCTCCACCTCCAGCCGCCTCAGCCAACGCTTGGCACTCTGCTTTGCCTCCTTGGTTCCCATGCCCCGCAGGGTGCCGAGGAAGATCATCTGATCCATCACCGTGCGCTTGGGATACAGCCCCCTCTCCTCCGGCAGGTAGCCGATCCTGTGCTCTCTGGGGACAAACCTTGCGCCGTCCAGCAGGAGCTCCCCGCTGTTTGCATGGAACACATCCATGAGGATGCGGATGGTAGTGGTCTTTCCGGCTCCGTTCCTTCCCAAAAGTCCCAGCGCCTTTCCGCTCTTCACCTGAAAGCTGACGCCGTGGAGCACCTCCGTCTCCCCAAAGCTTTTGTGAATATCTTTTACCTCAAGTATCATATTTCTTCTGTTCTCCTTCCCGTTTCTGCCCGTATTTAGTTCAATTCATATCGAAACATTCCTGACTGGCCGGGCTTGGCGCCGGGCAGATATTTTGTATAGATGAGATAAGTGCCGGGCGTCAAAAACATGTGGACAGTCTGTTCCATCTGTGTCCCCTCTGCTTCAAAGTAACAGGGAAGCGCGTCATACGACCAGTCGGGCGACCCGTCATCGTGAGATCCCTTCGCAAGGCTGACAGACACCGGCGCCTCCGCATCCACAGAGATGTCCAGTGTGTAGATGTCCGGCAGCCTGACCTCAAAACGATACTGCCAGGCGCTGTCGTCCTCCGGAACGACATATTGCGTCGTCGTTCGAAGGCTGCCCGTCCGCAGGCCCATAAATACCAGCGAGACGCTAAACAGTCCCAGAACAGGGAGCAGCGACCAGCCGGAGGCTTTGCGCCGATAGGACCGGCCGATCCACTTTGCACCCAGAGTGAGCAGAAGTCCCAGTAACACAGCTCCCAAAGCCATGCAGATGCTGTGGATGGCAGGATGGCGGAAATTCCCGATAATAAGCAGCGCGCCCAGCACCAGCTCTGTCCCTCCCAAGGCGTAAGCAATACGCCTCCAGCGATTTGCCATCTCCTGCTGGGAGGCAGTATCGGTGTAGATTTGGTATTCCTCTTCCGGGAGAGATTGGTCATATACCTTGCGAAAATAGTGCCAGCCGTTGAAGGTAGAGTTGATAAATTCCCAGCCCTGTTCGGCAAAGGTCGCCCGGTAGCGCACAGGATCGTCAATGCTGTGGTTGAAATCCAGGGCATAACGGTATTGCACATTGTCATCGAAGGCGAATTTGCAGTGAAACAGGCCGCCCTTTACAAGATGCCAGCCATTCCTTGACTGCTCCTCCAGATCCCTCACCTCCCGGTCAAACTCCCACGCCGGATAAATATTGTAGACATTTTTTGTCTTCTTCATCGTTCTTCGCCTCCCATCACATCATCTGCAGTCCGAACCAGATGCCGCAGCCGCTCTGCTTCCTCTTTCAATACCCTGCGTCCCTCCTCGGTCAGCCGGTACTGCCGCTTGCGGTCGAAGCCCTCTGCATGGCATTCCTCGATCCAGCCCCTTTTCATCATTTGGCTTGTCGCCCCGTACATGGTACCGGAGCCGATGCGCACATTTCCGTTTGAAAGCGTCAAGGTCTGCTGCATGATGCCGTAGCCGTGGTTTGGCCCCCGGTACAGGCACAGCAGGATGAAAAAATAGCTCTCGGTCAATGGTTCTGCTTTGTTTCCCATAAATATCCCCCGTTTCATTCCCGATTGTTATATCAGATATCGATATAT
>JAFLRQ010000022.1:5244-7740 GCA_022511395.1 Agathobacter sp.
TTCCCATAAATATCCCCCGTTTCATTCCCGATTGTTATATCAGATATCGATATATGTCGTTCGTCGACATATCATGGTTGTATCGTATCACGACATATATCGACTGTCAACATAATTCAAAAAATTTTTGTGCTGTTACTCTTTCAGAATCACAGCCTCAATTGACAATTCAGGGATTATCGGTTAAGATATGATACGCAAAATAACGGAGCAATCCGTTGGTATCAGTCAGGAGAAAAGACTTTTTGATCCTGACACCATAACATATACAAAGGAGCATTCATATGAGCTTTACATTTTTACATCATCTGCCGACGCCGGAAGAAATCAAGAAAGAATACCCTCTCCCGCCGGAATATGCAGCAATAAAAAAACAGCGCGACGCCATGATCTCTGATGTGATCACCGGGAAGGACCACCGCTTTCTTCTGATCATCGGCCCGTGCTCTGCGGACAACGAGGACTCCGTATGCGATTATGTCAGCCGCCTGACGGACATTCAGGAGGATGTCAAGGACAGCCTGATCCTCATTCCGCGTGTCTACACAAACAAGCCGCGCACCACCGGCGAGGGCTATAAGGGCATCGCCTCCCAGCCGGATCCGGAAAAGGCCCCGGATATGGTGGAGGGACTGATCGCCATGCGCAAAATGCACATCCGCGCAATTGCGGAGAGCAGGCTCACCTGTGCGGACGAGATGCTGTACCCGGAAAACTGGGGATATGTCGAGGATCTCCTGTCCTACGTCGCCATCGGTGCGCGCTCTGTGGAGGACCAGCAGCACCGGCTGACTGTCAGCGGTTTCGATGTGGCATCCGGCATGAAAAACCCGACAAGCGGCGATTTCTCCGTGATGCTCAACTCCGTTTACGCCGCCCAGCACCCGCACCACTTTGTCTACCGCGGATATGAGGTTGCAACCAGCGGTAATCCGCTGACCCACGTGGTGCTGCGCGGAGCCGTCAGCAAGCACGGCAACACCACCACAAACTACCACTACGAGGATCTGATCCGGCTGCACGAGATGTACGAAAAGATGGACATCAAGAATCCTGCCGCCATCATTGACACAAACCATTCCAACTCCGGCAAAAAGTTCCGGGAACAGATCCGCATTGCAAAGGAAGTCCTGCACAGCCGCATGCTCTCGCCGGAAATCCGCTCGCTGGTCAAGGGGCTGATGATCGAGAGCTACATCGAGGAGGGCTCGCAGTCCATCGGCGACCATATCTACGGCAAGTCCATCACCGACCCGTGCCTGGGCTGGGAGGACTCCAGAAAACTGATCTACGACATCGCCGAGATGGCGGACAGGGGATAGTGGGCGAACAACGCCTGCAAAATGCGGGTTCCGATCGTCGCCTCCGCCACGCAGCCGAGCAGAATCAGTGTAAAGATGCTTGTCACGCAGGCAATCTTTTTGCCCAGCCGCCGCTCCGTCCCAAACGCCTCTGGGTTACAGCCGTAGAACATCAGAATCAGAGCCGGCAGGTAAAGCAGTCCGTGCGGAATCCATGAGCACACAAACACGGCGAGCCCGAAAAGTCCCATATTGATCATACACGCGCCGGCAAACATTCCGGCCACAAAAAAAAATGCGCACCGCAGGAAAAGCGGTGCTATTTTTCGCACCGGCGTATAGCCTAAGATCCAGATCAGCAGAAACAGCTTGCCCCGTTTCCACACAATATTTGCCAGCAGCGTCGGCAGATCAATATCCGCCTTTGCAAACGCGCGCATGTGATACTCATTCAAAAAACCGTAGGTTGAAAAATACTCATATCCGAACAGGCTGGCGCAGATCACTCCCGCCGCAACAAAACAGATGCCGATTACAAATTCTCTCCGCATGTAGAAATCCATTTCGTTTTTCTCTATTCAGAATATGTCCGGGCTGTCTCATTTATGTGTAAAGTTATAAAAGTGCTGTTTACGCCTGCGCACCAACCCTCACCGCGTAGGCGAGCACTGCGGCGACGGTCTTGGCATCCTGCAGCTTGCCGGCATAGATCATGTCGCACAGCTCCTTCAGCGTATAGATTTCCACATCAATGGACTCTGCCTCGTCCAAATGCTGTGTGCCCTTTACAAGATCCGTGGCAAGATACACATCTACGAATTCATTGCAGAAGGCGACGGTTGTCCGCAGAGACAACAGAAACTCAATGTGCCCGCTCCGGTAACCGGTCTCCTCCTCCAGCTCCCGCGCTGCGCACACGGCAGTGTCCTCGTTTCTGCTGTCTCTGGCACCGGCCGGAATCTCGATTGTCTCACGCTCCAAGGCATTGCGGTACTGCCGCACCGTGACAATCCGCCCGTCCGGCAGCACCGGGATCACAGCGGCGGCCCCCATGCGGTGCTCCACATAGTCCCATTCTTCCGTCCTTCCGTTCCCAAACTCCATCGTATCCTTATAAATATCAAGAATTGTGCCTTTGTAGGCCAACTCTCTTTTCACCCGTCTCATCTCCTCTGGCATAAAATCACTCTCCCTT
>JAFLRQ010000022.1:7840-23042 GCA_022511395.1 Agathobacter sp.
ATGAAAAATGGGACTGCGACCTCTCGGACCGCAATCCCACATTTGTAGTTGTTATTATTATTTTGCATAATCAACGACTCGTGACTCACGAATGACATTGACCTTGATCATGCCCGGATACTCCAAGTCAGACTCAATCTGCTTTGACACATCCCTGGCCATCAAAATCATATCCGCATCGCTGATCTGTTCAGGAACAACCATGACACGAATCTCCCGGCCTGCCTGAATAGCAAAAGATTTTTCGACACCCTTGAACCCATTGGCAATATCTTCTAACTGCTTCAAACGGTTAGAATATGTCTCCAGCGTTTCTCTCCTCGCCCCCGGCCTTGCAGCGCTGATTGCATCAGCAGCCTGCACCAGACACGCGATCAGAGACTCCGGCTCCACATCCCCGTGGTGTGCTTCCACCGCATTGATAACCAACGGCGACTCTTTATATTTTCTGCAGAGTTCAACACCAAGCTGAATGTGAGACCCTTCCATATCGTGATCTACAGCTTTACCGATATCATGTAACAGACCTGCCCTCTTTGCGAGGCGCACATCTTCGCCGATCTCAGCGGCCAAAAGCCCTGCCAGCTGAGCGACTTCAATCGAATGCTTAAGCGCATTCTGTCCATAGCTTGTCCGGAATTTCATCTTGCCCAAAAGCCGGAGCAATTCCGGGTGAATTCCGTGAATTCCCACCTCGAGTGCGGCTGCCTCGCCTTCCTCGCGGATCATGGTATCCACTTCTTTCTGTGCTTTCTCCACCATCTCCTCAATACGAGCCGGGTGGATACGTCCATCGACAATCAGTTTTTCCAGAGCGATTCTTGCAATTTCCCTTCGCACCATGTCAAAGCTGGACAAAATAACAGCTTCCGGCGTATCGTCAATAATCAGATCCACGCCAGTCATCGTCTCGAGCGTTCGGATATTCCGTCCTTCTCGTCCGATAATCCGTCCCTTCATCTCATCATTGGGAAGCTGTACGACGGAAATTGTAGACTCCGCAACATGGTCGGCCGCGCACTTCTGAATTGCGGTCACCACATAATCCTTCGCCTTCTTCGCGACTTCTTCCTTCGCCTGATTCTCCATTTCCTTGATCATCTTGGCGGTGTCAAGCTTTACATCTTCTTCAATGGTTTTCAAGAGGTATTCTTTTGCTTGTTCAGAGGTTAGTCCGGAGATTCTCTCCAGTTCCTGCAGGCGTTGCTCGTTTAACTTAGCTATCTCAGCCTTCTGCTTGTTCAGCGCTTCTTCCCGCGCATTAAAACTCGCTTCCCGCTTTTCGATTGCCTCCAGCTTCTTATCCAGATTTTCTTCTTTCTGGACAATTCTGCGTTCATTGCGTTGGATCTCATTTCTGCGTTCCTTGATTTCCTTGTCAAGTTCGTTCTTAGACCGGATGGTCTCTTCCTTGATCTCAATCATGGATTCCCGTTTCTTCTCCTCGGCAGTTTTCACGGCCTCGTCGATGATACTGCGCGCCTTCTCCTCCGCACTGCCAATCTTGGAATTGGCGGCCTTCTTGTGATAGGCGTCAGAAATGACCCACACCGCAACTGCGGTCACAATCAGAGTGATAGCAACAGCAATAGCGATTTCCATTACAGGAGCACCTCCTTTATTTAATTTTCATTGTACATATAACAAAAAGAAAACCTTTCCATGTCATAATTAACAACAAATTAATTTTATCCTTTTTGCTCCCTTATGTCAAGCAATCAAAATGATTATTCTCAAAATAATAATTCAGCCTCATCCGATGCCCCAAATTCCCGCAAATTCCGCCGAATTGCACCGCTTTCAAATCCCTTGCACGCCAAATAGCGAAAGACTTTCGCATACTCCTTTCTGTCCTCCCCCGGCACAAAACGGCGTTTTTTGAGTATCGCCCGAATCTGCGCATCCTCGTTTTCGCCGTACTCCTCAAGAAGCGCCTGATCAATCAGCTCTGAGGCCACCCCCTTTGCCGTCAGCTTAAATGCCATCTGACGCCTGGAGTATTTCTCCTTCCTGCAGCGGATAAAGGAGCAGGCATAGCGGTAATCATCCAGATAGTGAAAGCGGGCCACATATGCAACTGCAGCGTCCACACACTCCGCGGGATATGCGTCCTCCAGCTTCCCCCGCAGCTCACGCTCCGTCCGGTCCATGCGCTCCAGCAGGTGCATAGCTCGCTTTGTGGCTCGTTTTGTAAGTACATGATCCACAAGCCTGCGGTAATCCTCCTCCGAGATACCCCCGCCGGCCTCCGAAGGAATCCGGGCGGCCTCGCTCCTGTACAGGACCAGAGTCTCCCCGTTGTCCAGACAAACCCTGATCCTTCCCTTCTCCAGCGCCGTGTACTCTGTAATCCGAATCATGGCTTATATCACTCCTCGGGCCGATCTGCGGGATCATCCACGGAGGGCATGGCTCCGTTTGCAATCTCCTCCTCTGCCTGCGCAAAGTAGTGCGCGCGCACCTTCTCCTCGATCATCTGCGCAAAAGCGGGATTCTCCTTCAGATAGCTTTTCGCGTTCTCACGCCCCTGACCGATCTTCTCACCCTCGTAGGCAAACCACGCGCCGGACTTGTTGATAATTCCGACATTGGAGGCAAGATCCAGAATGTCACCCTCGCGGGAAATTCCCTGTCCGAACATAATATCAAACTCTGCCTCTTTGAAGGGCGGCGCAACCTTGTTTTTGACCACCTTCACCCGCGTGTGGCTGCCGACCACTTCGCCGGCCTGCTTCAGCGCCTCTACCCGCCGCACATCCAGTCGCACGGACGCATAAAACTTCAGCGCACGGCCTCCGGTCGTGGTCTCCGGGTTGCCGAACATCACGCCCACCTTCTCGCGCAGCTGGTTGATAAAGATCACGATACAGTTGGTCTTGCTGATCACGCCGGTCAGCTTGCGAAGCGCCTGGCTCATCAGCCGCGCCTGCAGGCCGACATGGGAATCTCCCATGTCCCCGTCAATCTCCGCCTTCGGCACCAGCGCGGCAACGGAGTCCACAATCACAATGTCCACCGCGCCCGAGCGCACCATGGTCTCCGTAATCTCAAGGGCCTGCTCCCCGCAGTCAGGCTGTGAAATGTAGAGATTGTCAATATCCACGCCGATATTTTTCGCGTAAACCGGATCCAGCGCGTGCTCCGCGTCAATAAATCCGGCAATGCCGCCCCGCTTCTGCACCTCTGCCACGCAGTGCAGCGCAACCGTGGTCTTGCCGCTGGATTCCGGCCCATAGATCTCAATCACCCTGCCCTTGGGCAGTCCGCCCAGCCCAAGCGCAAGATCCAGGCTCAGGGCGCCTGTGGGAATTGTCTCCACACTCAGGTTGGCAGTGTTATCTCCCAGCTTCATCACGGAACCCTTGCCGTACTGGCGCTCAATCTGGGAGATCGCCGCATCCAGTGCCCGCAGTTTTTCTTCTCTTTTATCATCTTTAGCCATATGATTTCTCCTTTATTCGAACTTATGTTCTGATTCTTGTTATAAGAATAGCGCAAGTTGCCCTGCTTGTCAATCCTTAAATTTAAAAAAATGGGGAAATTAATAATTCGGTCACTGGAAGAATCTGTATTCCAAATTATACACAATTATGCGGGCCGCGTCAAGCTTTCTCTGGAAAGTCAAATCGCTGCAAGCAAAAAAGCATCAACGAATGACCGTCTTCCATACGGTCATCCGTCTGATGCTTTTTCATGTCTAAAAAGTCGTAAACCTTAGTTTCTGCGAAGCTTAAACTCCGAAATCATGCTGTTCATGGAATCCGACTGGCTGGTAAGCTCCTGGCTTGTTGCGGAATTTTCTTCCGCGGAAGCGGAATTGGTCTCCACAACCGAAGAAATTGCTTCAATGTTCTGTGAAACATCCTTCAACATTTCAGCCTGCGATTGCGATGCAGCACTTGCGTTTTTTACAATTTCCTGCACCTCGTTCATGGAATTTAATACCTCTTCCAAGACGCTTGCCGTACTTTGGGTAATGCTGTTGCCGTTTTCAATTTCTTCCAGAGACTTGGCAATCAATTCCCTTGTATTGACCGCCGACTGCGCGCTGTCTGCCGCAAGCTTGCCGATCTGGTCCGCGACAACCGCAAATCCCCTTCCGGACTCTCCTGCCCTCGCCGCCTCAATCGAAGCATTCAAGGAAAGCAGATTTGTCTGGGAAGCGATATCTTCAATTGACAAGGTAATACTTTCAATTTCTTTTGAAGTGACGCTGATTTTTTCCATTGCATCCAGAAGTCTGGTAATTTCGTCTTTTCCTTTTGCCGCTTCTTTGACCACCTGGCTTACATTTTGCGCCGCATCTTTCTGAGTCTTTGCGCTTTCCATTGCCATGTTTGTAATGTCATCGATGGTTGCGGTCAGCCTTTCAATGGCGCCGCTCTGATCATTGGCCCCTTCTGCAAGCATCTGGGCATTTTGTGCAACCTGAAGTGCACCGGTGCTTACCTGTTCGGATGCCTCACTGATATTATACAGCGTTTCATTCAGGCGGTTGTTCAACCTGTCTATAGACAACAGCAGGCTCTCGTAAATGCCTACATAACGGTCTTGGTCGTCTGTATGTATGTCAAAATTATTGTCCGCCATCTCTCCGAGCAGCTTGCTGGTATCAGAGATAATAAGCCGGGTATTGGAAACCATGTCGCGCATGGCATCCGCCAGCGCGCCGATTTCGTCCTGTGATTCATATGCAATATCAATGTCAAAATTGCCCTGCGTCATTTTCATTGCCGAATCTTTTAATTCATAAATGCTGTCACTCATCATTTTTGCAACGAATACTGACATTCCTCTCCCCAGAAGAATACTGATACAGCCAATCAAAATTTCCAAAACAATACAGATATATTTGATTATGTTTGCAAGGCGGTACATGCTGGCCGCATTTTTATCTTCTATATCTTCAATGGTGGTGATATTCCCTGCCATCTGGGCAAACAGGCTCAAATACACTCCGTTGTAAACAGCAAATGCGCCATCCGGATCATGCGCAAGCGCGGGGGTCTCAAATTCGGTAAACCGGGAATTGATCTGTTCCATATTCCCCAGAGTTACCTTGAATAACTCCGCATCCGCAAAGGATGTTTTGCTGAGCTCCTCAATCATGTCTGTCATCTTTTCAAAGTTGGCCTTTGCCATCGCAAGCCTCTGGGGCGTTACTTCATCATCCTGTATCAGGCAGCCATGGAGCATGTTCTTTGCGCCCTCCTGCAGGTTGGACTGGCTCTGGTTTGCAAGCTTTACATTGGTGTAGGAAAGCTGGTAAAATTTTTTTACCCTGCTTGATATAAAGATCAAACCGATCAGTGCAATCAGGATACACGCAAGCGTGAGAAATAAAGTCAGAGTATATGTGTAATCCAATTTCTCTTTTACATTTTTTGCTTTCAATTTGTCATAAAAAATCTGTTCGCTTTTCTTCATAAAACTGAATTCCTCCTGTGCATTAAAAACCTCAAGCTATGCTCAGATAATTGTGACGACAACCTCCTTCCCACCGCCACTTAACAAAGTATCCCGCCCGTCGGCGGCAAAATCCGCGCCTTCTGCGGAGGCCGCCGAGACATTCACCAGACGGATGGTATACGGCTTGGACGCCTCGGTTTTGATTGTAATCCTGCTGCCGTTTCGTTTGGCACAGACCGCAAGCTCCTGCCTCTGGTTCCTATCATAGATCACGCCCTCAGCCTGCGCGCCGTCCTGCAGCGCATAGATGCGGATCTGGGCGCCGTCCGCGTAATCGTAATCCGGTCTATCATCGGTTGCGCCTGTCGCAACCACACTGTTTTCTCTCACCATCAGAGGAAGATGCAGATAATCGTACTCCCTCTCAACCCACGTGCCGCCGCGCATCTCCTCCCCGGTAAAGAAATCCGTCCAGATGCCGTTCGGCAGATAGAAAATCCCCCGACTCTCCGCATTAAAAATCGGCGCCACCAGCAGCGCATCCCCCAGCATATACTGCTTGTCCAGATAGCTGCAGTTTCGGTCCTCTGCAAACTCCAGCACCATGCTCCTCATGGTGGGAATTCCGGTGCGCGAGGTCTCAACGGCCGTCTTGTACAGATAAGGCATCAGGGACGCTTTCAGACGGGTGAATTTGCGCACCACGTCCACCGCCTCCTCATCGTAGAGCCACGGAACGCGGTATGAGCTGCTGCCGTGCAGACGGCTGTGGGAGGAAAGCAGGCCAAAGGCCACCCAGCGCTTGTAGACATCGGCGGTGGAGGTCTGTTCAAACCCACCGATATCATGCGCCCAGAAACCGAACCCGGACATCAGCAGGGAGAGGCCGCCGCGAAGGCTCTCCTCCATGGACGGGTAATTGGAATTGCAGTCCCCGCCCCAGTGAACCGGAAATTTCTGACCGCCGACCGTGGCCGAGCGCGCAAACAGCACTGCCTCGCCTTTGCCGCGTTTTTGTTCTAACAAATCATATATCGTCTTGTTGTACAGATAAGTATAGTAATTGTGCATTTTTTCCGGATCAGAGCCGTCAAAATAGACACAGTTTGTGGGAATGCGCTCGCCAAAGTCCGTCTTAAAGCAGTCCACGCCCATGTCCACCAGCGTTTCCAGCTTACTCTGAAACCACCTGCAGGCGGCGGGGTTTGTAAAATCCACAAGCGCCATGCCCGGCTGCCACATATCCCACTGCCACACATCGCCGTTGGGACGCCGGAGAAAATATCCCTGCTCCATCCCCTCGTCAAAGAGCGCCGACTCCTGTCCGATGTAGGGGTTGATCCAGACGCAGATGTTAAGCCCCTTCGCCTTGATCCGCTCAAGCATCCCCTTCGGGTCCGGGAATACATCCGCATCCCAGATAAAATCCGTCCAGTGGAACGCCTTCATCCAGAAGCAGTCAAAGTGGAACGTGCGAAGCGGTATCCCGCGCTCCAGCATTCCGTCGATAAAGCTCATGACCGTCGCCTCGTCGTAATTGGTGGTAAAGGAGGTTGACAGCCAAAGGCCAAAGGTCCACGGCGCAGGCAGGGACGGCTTTCCCGTCAGGTCGGTATAGCGCATCAGCACTTCCTTCATTGTCGGACCGTTAAAGAAGAAATAGTCCAGCGCGCCGCCCTCGACACAGAATGCCGTCTTGGTCACGTTCTCCGTGGCAAATTCAAAGGAAACGCGCTCCGGGTGGTTGACCAGCACCCCGTATCCCCGGTTGGAGATAAAGAAGGGGATATTTTTGTAGGACTGTTCAGTGCTTGTGCCGCCGTCCTCGTTATAGATTTCCACGGACTGCCCGTTTTTTACAAAGGGCGTAAAGCGCTCTCCCGTGCCGTACAACAGCTCCCCCACACCAATCGAGAGCTGCTGGCGCATATAGGTATTCCTGCAGTCGCCCTCAGTGTCGTAATAGTCCCCATGCCAGTCCGTCTTCATAAGCGCAAGGTCACGCGCATCACTCTCCGTGATGATTTCCCCGCCCCTGATGTACTGCATGAACCAGTTTTTCTTCCCGATTTTGAGCGACAAAGTCCCGCTTGAGACCGTGAGGGTCTCATCGTCCTCCTCTGTGCGCAGCGGCTGCTGACCCAGATTCAAGTCAAAGGACGGCTTTTTTTGCACGACGCCCCGGTAATGGCAGGTCTGCACCCGCAAAACCTCCGGCGCGGGCGACGTGATTCTTATGGTAAGGTTAATCCCTCCCAAGGTGCTCCCTCGCCCGTATATTTTTCCGGTGGGCGCACACAGCACGACCGAGTACTCATCAATGCTGTACTCAAACACCTCCTGCGGCGAGAAGCGCGCCACGCCCTCCTTTAAGAGCCAGCATCCATTCCCAAATTTCATAACATCTGATCCTTTCCAAGATATTTCCGTCAATCAGGGCTTGACCTTGTAATAATCAAAATCCGCGAAGCCTCCCGCTTCCTTGGTCGCATAATGGAAGAGCCAGCTCCTTGTACCCATAAAGGTCGTAGAGGTAGAAAAACCGAGTTTCAGGGAATCACCCAAAGTTTCCCAATGCTCTCCGTCCAGGCTGTAGGAGAAATAAGCGGTATCCACGGACCGAAAGCGGTACTCAATCCGCAGCCACACCGGCTGTCCCTCTGCCAGCTTTTCCTCTACTGTGGCATTCGGCTCCGAAAATGCTTTCTTGAACTCGCCGTTCGCCTGATAGAGATAGCGGTCGCCTTTCTCGTCACAGAGCACACCAATCATTCCATAATGATCCGCCACGGCACATAAGCCCGCGTAATCGCCCGGCTTCAAGCCGTCCGTCTCCAACTTGATCTCGGACTGGCAGACCGGTCCCACCGTGCGCTGAGTTAGGGAATTGTGCGCGTAAAAGACATTGTCCACTACCTTGTCCGTCGTGATCCGGTAATAGCCCGGACGCTCGGTGACGGACCAGTAATCCTTTTTGGGATTGTGGTTCCACTGCCACACCTTGGCAAGCGCCTCTCCCTCCTCATAGTCAAATTCGTCACTGCCTGTAAAAGCGTTTGTTGTTCCCGAGTCCGGCAGGTTCAGTGTCTCCGAGAACGCAATGCCCAGCGAGCTGAACTTGCCGTTGGAATCAAAGACGCCCAGCATGGGCCAGCCGTCCTCCCAGTTGACGGAAATCACCGAGGGTGCCCGTCCAACCGCCCCCATATCCTGAAACAGAAACGCATACCAGTCTCCAAACTGAGTTTTCACAATCCCGCCCTGCGCAAGTCCGGCCTTGGAATCTCCGATTCCGGCCTGATAGATGACCTTTTCCTCCCAGGCTCCGGGCGTCAGGGTTTTGGAGCGGTAGCAGACCTGCGTCCGCATCCAGCGGTCCTTCGGGGAGGCAATGACAAACACATAATAGTAGTCATCCACCCGGTACACGTGCGCGCCCTCCCACAGCGACCAGTCGGAGCTGGAAAACAGTGTAGTGCCTGCGCCAACCTTCTCGACGGTGCCCGCCCCGTCATTCAGCTTCAGTTGCTGCATCCGGCAGTTTCCGCCGCTTGCGGAAATCACGTAGAGATTTCCGTCCTCTATGTACAGCGCCGGATCGTGGAAGCTCTCCCGGATGGAGTGCTTCACCCACCTTCCGTTCTCAATGTCGTCGGTCGTGTAGATGTAAAAGCCGTGGTTGTTGCTGCAAAATCCCACATAGAACAGCCCGCCCGCCTCATCATATTTCAGCGAGGCCGCCCATGAGCCCCGGCTGTACATATCCTGCCCGTTTTCCAGATTCGTGATGTCGTCATCCTCAAAGGTGTCATAGACATAGTTGACGATCTCCCAGTGAACCAAATCGGCGGACTTCATGACCGGAACACCCGGACAAAGGTTCATGGTGGTGCTGACCATGTAATAGCTCTCATTCACGCGTATGATGTCCAGATCCGGGACATCCGCATAGACCGTGGGAAAGGTCGCGCTCACCAGCCCGTCACCCTCCGTCTCCCCCGGCTGTGTCACCTGCTCTGTGCCGGCTGTATCTTCCGGCTGTGTCGGTCCGCTCTGAGTCGGCTGTTCCTCCGTCTGCCCGGTGGGGTCAGGCTTTTTCTCCCCGTTCTGCCCGCAGCCGCTCACAAGCAGCGCAAGCAGTATCATCAATACGCCTGCAGTCCGTATCCCCCGCCGGGCTGCTGAATCCCCTCTGTTTTTTATCCACCGCCTCATAATATTTCCTCCTTTATTATACAACAGCCGCCCTGTCTCTAAACCGAGAGGACGGCTGTCAATCCCTGTTAAAGTTTTGCGAAGCGTTCTGCCTCTCCGGAGAGGCTTCCCGCAATCTGCCGGTTGTCGGTCATGGCATCGGCAATCTCGCCGATATCCTTCACCAGATCCGAGGTGTTGATTGCGACCTTGGTGGTTCCGACAGTACTCTCTTCCACGGCCTTATTGATATCGCTGATCGCATGCGTGATGCTGTTCATCAGCTCGTTCAGATGCTCGGACATATCAGAAAACGTCCGCACAACCTCGTCGATATGTATGGCATCCTCACGGTACTGCTTTCCGGTATCCACAAAGTTCTCATAGTCCGGAAGAACACTCTCATTGATGTATTTCACCATGGTGTCCGCGCTCTCAATCAGCTCCTGCACGGCACGGATCACCATATTGTTGATGTTCTGGATATTGTTGGCCGCCTCGCGGCTGGAGTTCGCCAGCTGGCTGATCTCATCCGCAACTACCGCAAATCCGCGCCCTGCCTCTCCGGCTCTGGCGGCTTCGATGGATGCGTTCAAGGACAGCAGGTTGGTCTGGCTGGATATGCTTAAAATATCGTTGGTCAGGTCATTGACCCGCTGGACGCTCTTGCTGCTCTCAATTGCCATATTCAGCTTGCTCACAATGCCGTTAATGACATCACTTGCGTTCTGCCTGTTCTCAATCGCGCCCTTTTCCAGCTCCTCCGCGCGGTGCTTCATGCCGGTGGCATAGCTGTTCAGGTCCTTAGAGGCATCGGAGAGCTCAATGATATTTCCGTCCGCGACATCCACTCTCTCCTTGATGCTGCTGAGGGTGGAGGATACCTCCTCCATAGACGCAGAGAGCTCTTCCATGATGGAGGAGATGTCACCGGAATTGTCGTTCGCGGTAGAGACCTTTCCTGACACGAGATTTACAATGGAGCCGAGCTGCCCGGAGCTGGTCATAATATGTCCCATAATATTCTGCAGAGTCTCGATAAACACATTGATTCCTGCAGAGAGCACGCCGATCTCATCATCGCTGGTGCACTGCACGCGCTTGGTGAGGTCGCCCTGTCCGGCCTCAATCGTCGCAATGATGTCTCGAAGCTGCTTGTTGACATTGATAAGGCGCTTGCAGGCCCATTTCCAGCACACCCAGATCACCAGAACAAAGACGAGCGCGCCGAGCACCAGAATGACGGCAGTCAAGCTGACTGACTGATTGTACGCCTCCGTCTGCTTTTTGCCTGCGGCCTCGATTTTTTGCTCCGTGAGGATGCGCAATTCCTCCAGCTCACCGGAAATTACCGCGCCAACCTGCGGCAGGTCATAGGTTGCGATTCTGCTTGCCTCGAGGCTGTCGTTCCTTGTCACTGCATCCATCAACTGGTCAAAGATGGTCAGATACCGTCCGTAATCCGACTGAAACTGCTCAAAGCTTGATCTTTCCTGCGAGGTCTCCACCCCTGAGCCAAAGTCTCCTGAATACTCCTCGATCGCCCCCCTCAGGGAAGCTGCCTCATCCTTCAAGTTTTTCAGCATTTCCCGCTCATTTCTGCAGACAATCGACGCAAACGCGACCCTTCGCAGACTCTCGTAAGAGACCGACAGATTGTCCAGCTGTTCGAGACGGCCCACATACTTTTCGGTGACATCCTTGCTGGCATCCATGATGGTGTTTGCGCTCATAAAAGCAACCACACCGAGAGTCATCAGCAGAGCTCCCAGGAAGGCCACGGGCACAAGAATTTTTAAACGTATACTCAGGTTCTTTAGAAATTTTATCATAAGAAAAAACCCCCTAACTACAATTATTCAGCACTGAATTAATTATATTCCATTTAGGGGGTCTTGTCCATATGTTTTCAATATATTTTATTCTTCTTTAAGCAGTCTGTTCAGACACTGTTCTATGGCCGCCTGATCCTGCAGTCCAACCATGCGCTCCTGAAACTGACCGTACTTCATGAATACCAGCGTAGGGATGCTGGCAATCTGGTAGTTCATGGCAAGCTCCGGCTGCTCGTCCACATTGACCTTGCAGACCTTGACGGCATCTCCCATCCCAGACGCCACCGCCTCGACAACCGGCGACTGCATCTTGCACGGCCCGCACCACTCGGCCCAGAAATCGATGAGCACCGGCACCTTTGCCGCCAGCACCTCCTCGTCAAAATTGTTTTTTGTCAGCTCAATTACACCCATAATCTTCTCCTTTCCTGTTATGCCCATATACGCCCGGCAGATGAAATCTGTCGTGAGTATCATCAGTTTCTTCCGAACTCTTCCAGTATCAGTCCTTTGTTGCGGTCCAAGGTCATGCCGACGCTCCACGCGTTGACAAACAAAAGCAGCGGGTTGCCCTTCATGTCGATGACCTTTTTCATGTCTGAGGTTCCGGTGAGGTTGTCCACATCCGTCTCGTCCCTGTTCACAATCCAGCGGATGTGCTCATAGGGCAGGTTCTCCAGCCGGATCTCCACATTGTACTCACTCTCCAGCCGAAACTGCAGGACGTCAAACTGCAGCACGCCCACCACACCTACTATAATCTCCTCCATGCCGCCTTTATATTCCTGAAAAATCTGAATGGCGCCCTCCTGCGCAATCTGGGTCACGCCCTTGACAAACTGCTTGCGCTTCATGGAATCCATGAGACGTACCCGCGCAAAGTGCTCCGGCGCAAAGGTCGGAATGCCCTCAAAACAAAAATTGTCCTTCGACGTGGTCAGCGTGTCGCCGATGGAGAAAATGCCGGGATCAAAAATGCCGATAATGTCTCCCGCGTAGGCCTCCTCCACCATCTTGCGCTCGTCCGCCATCATCTGCTGCGGCTGTGAGAGGCGGAGCGCCTTTCCGCCCTGCTGCATGTGGCGCACCTCCATCCCCGCAGTAAATTTCCCGGAACAGATGCGCATGAAAGCAATCCGGTCCCGGTGGTTCTTGTTCATATTCGCCTGAATCTTGAACACAAAGGCGGAGAAATCCTCGGCCATCGGATCAATCATTCCGATGTCCGCCTGCCGCGCCGTGGGAGAATAGGTCATCTGCAGAAAATGCTTCAGGAAGGTCTCCACTCCGAAATTCGTCAGCGCCGACCCGAAAAATACTGGGGAGAGCTCTCCCCTAGTGACCTTTTCCATGTCAAACTCCGCGCTGGCTCCGTCCAGAAGCTCAATCTCCTCCAAAAGCTTTTCCTTCTTCTCCTCCCCAATCTCGGCGGCAAGCTCGGCACCGTCCACATCCAAAAGCTTTTCCGTGCCCTCCTTCGTCCCCTTCTTTGTGTCCGCAAAGGTCATAACCTGCCTTGTGTTCCGGTCGTACACGCCCTTAAACTCCTTTCCGGAGCCAATGGGCCAGTTGACGGGGCAGGTCGCAATCCCCAGCTCGTTCTCTATATCATCCAAAAGCTCAAATGTATCCTTCGCCTCGCGGTCCATCTTGTTGATGAAGGTAAAAATCGGAATGTGGCGCATGACGCAGACCTTGAAAAGCTTCCGGGTCTGTGCCTCAACGCCCTTGCCCGCATCGATGACCATCACCGCGGAGTCCGCCGCCATCAGCGTCCGGTAGGTGTCCTCGGAAAAGTCCTGATGGCCCGGAGTGTCCAGAATGTTGATGCAGAAACCGTCGTAATCAAACTGAAGCACCGAGGAGGTCACGGAAATTCCCCTCTGCTTCTCGATCTCCATCCAGTCCGACACGGCATGTCTTGCCGTGGCCTTTCCCTTGACGGAGCCGGCCAGATTGATCGCCCCGCCGTAGAGCAGGAATTTCTCAGTCAGAGTCGTCTTGCCCGCATCCGGGTGGGAAATAATCGCAAACGTGCGTCTTTTTTCAATCTCTTCTCTCAGGTTGCCCACTGTCATACTTCCTTTTTCATTCCCGTTTATTGCCTGGTTTTTCTTCAAAACAGTTCCGCCTGTGCGGCAGTCCACACAGGTGGAACTGTTTTATTGTACCCTAATCGCATCCGATTTTCAACAGGGATTTTCGGAAGGCAGCGCTGATTTTTAACGCTGCGCTATGTATGCTTACTCCGCGCTGTGGTCAATCGGGGTGATCACAATGTTTTCCGCCGCAATATTCGTCTTGCGCTTCACAATATCCTCGATCTGCGCGCGTTTCTGATCCGTCACATCACCCATGTCGCACACGACGTCGCAGCTGTCCTCACTGATGGAGACCACCACATTGGTAAAGCCCTTCGCCTCAAGCATCATTTCGGCCCCCGCCTCGCGCTCCGCAATATCCGTGAGCGCCAGCATCTTGTTGAGCGCCTCCTGCTTCTGAGCGTCTTCCAAGGTCTCGTTGTCGATGATCGACTGGAGCGTCTCACGGTTTTTAGAGCGCACCTGTTCGCGGTTTAGACGCACCTGCGCCGCATAGTTCGCGAGAGAGACATCCGCGCTGGTCAAAACCACCTCCCCGGGATTCAAATCCTCTCCGTCATCCCTGTTTTTCATCAGATCCTCTTCGCTTAAGTCTGTCATCTCGTTTTTGTCGGAGCCCAACAGATCCGTGTTGGCAACCGTCTGTACATCGTCGTCGGCACTGCCGCTCTTTCTGTCATAGCTCACATACCCTGCAACCGCGATCAGCACCGCAAGGCTGGTGATAACAATCTGGTTTTTATGAAATATTTTTTTCACAGCGAATCCTCCTGCACTGACATTTTAACTACTGTTATCTTATGCGCCTCAAGTCCAAATAATGACATGACTGCTCTGGAAATGTTTGTTGCGGCAACCGGGTCCGCTCCGCCCTGCGCCACCACCAGGACTCCCGCCACCTTCGGCCGCTCCCTGCGCAGGACATAGGGAGCTTCCCCTACTCCGTTATCGTAGATCACCGTGTGCTCCTCCCTGCGGTCACTCCCGCTTGTGACATCCCGGTCCAAAAAAAATCGCCCGTCGTCCTCAAGCGTAATCATCACACGGCATTTCCCGACTCCGTCCATACCACTGAGCATGGCGGTCAGCTCCTCCGTAAGCTGCCGGACATACACCCCGTTTTCACTCTCGGATACCACAGTACTCACCGTCTTCTCTGCCGCCTGTTCTGTCTTTTTCCTTCCGCCTCCCACCGGAACCGCGACAATCAGCACCATCACCCCAATCAGCAGGATCACAATGTAATCCGTGCGGCTACGGCGCTCCGTTATTTTCTTCCATAATTCCTTTGTGTTCCAGAAACCACTCAAAGATATCCTCCCCCTCCCCACTGTACTCCAGATTCTCGATGTCACGAAAGATTGACTCAATCTCCGTGCGCACCCGCGCCTCCCCGTCGCCTGTCAAAAAAGCGAACAGCGGCCGCATCAGGATTGCAACCATGAGCGCGCCGATAAAAAACTGAAAATATTTCCGATAGTCCTCCCGCGGCGTCAGATAGGAGAACAGAAACAAAACCAGAAGAAACACAAAATAGTCGCGGACAAAGTTTAAAATGGCGTTCATAGGATTCCTCCACTTATTATATTCAGTATCAGTAGATGAAACTGGCAGACGCGCTGATCATGGATATTGTGATAAAAAGCAAAAGCATCGCGGAAC
>JAFLRQ010000023.1:0-13845 GCA_022511395.1 Agathobacter sp.
GTCTATGTCAATGTCATGAACCGACTGAGCGTGGACTGTGACTGCGACGGTCATCCAGCCGAGCCGGATATTCACGATATTGGTATTCTGGCTTCCGCCGATCCGGTGGCGTTGGACCAGGCGTGCGTCGATCTGATTTATGAGCAAAAGGACGGCGACGGGGCCTCCCTCGTCAACCGTATCGAATCCCGAAACGGTTTGCACACGCTGGAGCATGCAGCGAAAATCGGACTTGGCAGCCGTACCTACACACTGGTGAAGATGGATGATTGAGATTATTCAGAGGGAAGCCGTTTATCTGTGGTACTACTTTGACCTTCAGCTGCGCCAGATACTTCCGTATTATGTGTTTGGCATTGTGCTTGGTTCTGTCATCTCGGTTTTCGTCAAGGATCATATTCACGGATTGTTCCGCAGAATGGGAGATACCAAACTCGGCGTCCTTGGCATTGTACCGGCAAGCATATTGGGGATTGCATCGCCTCTGTGCATGTACGGCACGATCCCGCTTGCGGCTTCCTTTTCGCGGAGCGGTATTCGGGATGACTGGCTGGCAGCGTTTATGATGAGCTCTATTCTGCTCAATCCACAGTTGATTTTTTACAGCACGGCATTGGGCGCCGCAGCGCTGGCTGTTCGCGTAGTGTCCTGTTTTCTCTGCGGGATTGCGGCGGGATTGCTGATACGGATTTTCTATAAAAATAAGCCGTTCTTTGACTTTAACGGATTTGATGAACCGCATAATCACGATACCGATCCAAATCCGTTTCTGCGCCTGCTGAAAAACATCGGGCGCAACATAAAAGCAACAGGACTGTGGTTTCTGCTGGGGATTGCGCTATCGGCGCTGTTTCAGCGATATGTACCGGCGGATTCTTTTGCGGCGTTGTTCGGAAAAAACAACGAAGGCTTTGGTGTATTGATGGCTGCAACGATTGGCGTGCCGCTCTATGCCTGCGGCGGCGGAACGATACCTCTGCTGCAGGCATGGCTTTCTGACGGCATGAGCATGGGCAGTGCGGCAGCCTTTATGCTGACAGGGTCTGCCACAAAGATTACAAACCTTGGCGCATTGAAAATTGTGCTTGGAATAAAGCGCTTTTTACTGTACATTGTCTTTGTGATGGTCTTCTCAATGGTGGCAGGTTGGTTTGTTAACCTGATATATTGATGAAAAGGAAAAGGGGCTGTGAAAATAAGGGGATGATAAATCTCCTTATTTCACAGTCTCTTTTTTTTAAAATATTATTAAGAATTCTGTGAAGTTTTTTGTCTTTTTGGTATGATAGTATAGAGCATGAAAGGAGGGCGTGATGGAAAAAGAGACAATTCTTGTGGTGGACGACGACCGGGAAATTGTGTTTTCGATATCGAAGCTGCTGGAGTATGAGGGCTTTCAGACGATCTGCGCCTATGACGGGATGGAGGCGCTGGAGCAGCTGGAGAACCGTTCGGTGGATCTGATCCTTCTGGATGTGATGATGCCGAAAATGGACGGGATCGCTGCTCTCATGCGGATTCGGGAGAAGAGCCATATCCCGGTGATCATTCTTTCCGCCAAGTCACAGGACAGCGACAAGGTGTACGGTCTGGTGTCCGGGGCGGACGATTATATCAGCAAGCCCTACAATCCGGCGGAGCTTACGGCGCGAATCAAGGCTTTGATCCGGCGGTACAGGGTCTGGAGCAGGGAGCAGGAGAACCCCGGGGAGGACTCGAAGGAAAATGTCATTGTCAACGGCGGCCTTCGGCTGATGCTGGAGAGCAAGAGCGTTGTGGTGGACGGGGAGGAGAAACGCCTGACCGCCACCGAGTTCAAGATTTTGCATCTGCTCATGAGCAATCCCGGGCGCGTTTTCTCGGCAGAGGAGATCTACGGGAGAGTTTGGAACGAGGACAGCGACTTTGCGGTGGAGAATACCGTCATGGTCCACATCCGCAGAATCCGCGAGAAGATCGAGGTAGTACCAAAAAATCCAAAATATTTAAAGGTGGTGTGGGGACTTGGATATAAAATTGAAAAGTGTGGGTCATAAGGTTCTAATAAATGTGGGGACAGGGGTCCTTGGCGTGTTATGCTTCATTTCGGCGCAGTGGATCATTTGGGGGATTTCCAGACAGGACTATTACCCCGGCATAAGCGTCTTCTTTGCGCTGGGGATGGCGGCGCTTCTTGTGCGGCTTGAGGACTGGCCCATAAGGCGGGTGGATCGGGTGAGGGATCCGGCGGAGTATGTCTGGAAATTAGAAAGACTCCGGCGGATGGCCCTGCGGGCAGGAGTGGGATATCTTGCGGTGGTGTCCTGCCTTTTGTTTGTGCCCCTTGGGGAGCTCCTTATTTTTCGTGAGCTGGCCGATTATCGGGATCTTCGCTGGGTGGTCCCCGCCATTCTGTTCCTGCCGATTCTCTCCTTTGCGCTCCCGCTGTACTATAGGGCGGACAAGCGGCTTTCGGAATTGATCTGGAAGCTGCAGGACCAGAGCCTTAGCAGGGAAGCGCTCATGGCAGAGCTTGAGGAAAAGATGAAGGATGCGGTGGAGGAGCGCGTAAAGAGCGAGCGGATGAAGATCGATCTGATCACGAATGTCTCGCACGATCTGAAGACGCCGCTCACCTCGGTGATCGGTTATATTGAGCTGATGAAAAAAGAGGAGAATTCCGAGACGATGCGGGATTATCTGGAGGTGCTCACGCGAAAGACGGACATCCTGAGGAAAATGATTGAGAATGTCTTTGAACTGGCAAAGGCGTCGAGCGGCAGTGCGCCGCTCAATCTGGGGGTGCTGGATGTCAACCGGCTTGTCCGGCAGGTGCTGGCGGACTGTGACGGGAATATCCGGCAGAGAGGGGATCATGTCAAGATTGACCTTGCGGAGGGTGCGGCAGAAGTGCTGGCGGACAGTGTTTATCTCTACCGCATTGTGCAGAATCTGATTGAGAATGCGTGCAAATACGCGCTTGATGGGACGCGCATTTTCATACGGACGCGCGTCCGTGAGGGCAGGGTGAGCCTTGAGCTGATCAACGTGTCCGCCTACCCGATTGATTTTGAGCCGGAGGAGATCAAAGAGCGCTTTGTCCGCGGCGATGCGTCGCGCAGCACGGAGGGAAACGGGCTGGGGCTCGCAATTGTGGAAACCTACACAAACGCCCTCGGGGGAAGGTTTGACATTGTGATAGAGGGCGATACGTTCAAGGCGCTTGTGTCATTTCCGCTGGCCGTCGGCAGTGAGAAAGGAGAGGAGCAGAGTGCAGAGGGAATACCGATATGACAATATCAAAGCGTTTTTGATCTTCTGCGTGGTGTTCGGACATATGATTGAGGGCAGCAGCCATGATATGATCCGTATGCTCTACACACTGATTTACAGCTTTCACATGCCGCTGTTTGTCTTTCTCTCCGGTATGTTTGCGCGGTTTGATCCGCAGAGAATTGTGCGGCGCCTGCTGCTGCCTTACCTGATTTTTCAGACCATATACAGCGTGGGCGGATTTCCCGGGAACGCGGGCCTGCACTATACGACACCGTTCTGGATCCTGTGGTATCTGCTCTCCATGGTGATCTGGCATATGCTTGTGCCCTTCATCGAGGGTGGCTCCCGGAGGAAAAAGGCGGCGGTATTTTTCGGTTCCGTGCTTGTCGCCCTCCTGACCGGCTACGATGCAAGCGTGGGATATTGGATGAGCGCTTCGCGGACGGTGGTGTTCTTCCCATTCTTTGTCATGGGCTATTATTACGGACATTCTGAATATCTTAAGTCATTCTTTGAAAAAATAAACAAATACTGTGTGATTGGTGCCGGCGGAGCAGCCGCGCTTGTGATCTGTTTCTTTTCCGACAGGATTGACGCGCGCTGGCTGTATGGCAGCTACCATTACCAGGCAATCAATTATTCCATTGCCTGCCGTCTTCTGTGTTACCTCTTCGCGTTTGTTCTCGGGGCGGCGGTCTTAAAAATTTTTCCGGAAAGAGAATCCTGCCTCTCCTGCATCGGACAGCATACCATGCCGGTATATCTGGTCCATGCAGTCTGTGTCATGGCGGCAAAATACTGCATTTTTGAGCGTGTGAGCTGGAGCGAGAACCAGGAACTGGCGCTGGCGTCGGCATTCAGTTTCCTGATTGTGTGGATGCTGGCGAAAACATCGTGCAGACATCTGAGATATTTATAAATATTTCTCATTGATTTATAGAAAAAGATATAGTATATTCTCTAGTAGGTGTAAGGAGGATAGGGCATAACATGCAAACAATTACAAGAGTAGCCTTAGACGCAATGGGCGGTGACAACGCACCGGCGGAGATTGTTAAGGGTGCTGTGGACGCTGTCTGCCAGCGGGAGGATATCAAGGTCTTTCTCGTCGGACAGGAGGATGTCGTCAAAGAGGAGCTTGCCAAACATTCATATGCCGAGGATCGGATCACCGTGGTGGACGCGCCGGAGGTCATCGAGATGGCGGAGCCGCCTGTGCAGGCGATCCGCAAGAAAAAACAGTCGTCGATTGTCGTCGGCATGAACATGGTCAGGCAGAATGAAGTGGATGCGTTTGTGTCCGCAGGAAGCTCCGGAGCCATACTGGTGGGAGGACAGACGATTGTTGGCCGGATTCACGGAATCAAGCGGCCGCCGCTTGCGCCGATCATTCCGACCGAGACGGGAATGTCGCTTCTTATTGACTGCGGGGCCAATGTGGACGCAAGGCCGGAGCACCTGCTCCAATTTGCGGTTATGGGCTCCATCTATATGGAGCAGATCATGGGCGTGGAGAAGCCGAGGGTCGCAATCGTCAATATCGGTGCCGAGGAGGAGAAGGGAAACGCGCTGGTGCGCGAGACTTACCCCCTGCTCACAGCGTGCAAGGACATCAATTTTGTCGGGAGCATCGAGGCGAGGGAAATTCCTCACGGAGGCGCGGATGTCATTGTCTGTGAGGCGTTTGTGGGCAATGTGATCCTGAAACTCTATGAGGGGCTTGCGGCAACGCTGGTGGGCGTGATCAAGCAGGGGCTTATGAGCACCTTAAGGAGCAAGATTGGTGCGGCGCTCGCACTGCCTGCACTCAAGAAGACGCTCAAAGCATTTGATGCCTCGGAGTACGGAGGAGCCCCTCTGCTGGGCTTAAACGGTCTGGTGGTCAAGACCCACGGAAGCTCCAAGGCGGTGGAGGTCACAAACTCCATCTACCAGTGTGTGGCGTTCCGCGAAAAAAACATTAACGGAATCATCAAAGAGAGAATTATCGACACAGAGAATGAGGGAAAGGAAGACGGAAATGGAATTTGAGAAGCTGAAAAAGATCATCATGGAAGTGCTGAATGTGGATGAGGGAGAGATCACAATGGAAACGACGTTTGTCGATGATCTCGGAGCGGATTCGCTGGATATCTTTCAGATTATCATGGCCCTTGAGGAAGAATTTGACATTGAGATTCCGAATGATCAGGCAGAGAAGATTGAGACCGTGGCGGATGCCGTGGAGCAGATCAGAAACGCCGTCAACAACTGACACTTGTGAGAGGGAGTCCTGGATATACGGACTCCTTCTTCCATGATGGTAGGCAGAGAGGTTTTGCAATGCAGAGTATAGATGAGTTTGAGGAAGTGATTGGGTATCATTTTGAGAGCGCAGGGCTTTTGCGGCAGGCGCTCACACACAGCTCCTACGCCAACGAAAAGCACATGAAAAAGCTGGCCGACAACGAGAGGCTGGAGTTTCTGGGGGATGCGGTCTTAGAGATTATATCCAGCGATTTTTTGTTCCACAATTACCCGAAGCTCTCGGAGGGGGAGCTGACGAAGCTGCGCGCGAGCATTGTCTGTGAGCCGACGCTGGCGCAGTGCAGCACGGAGCTTAGGCTGGGAGATTATCTTCTGCTTGGGCGCGGGGAGGATCATACCGGGGGCAGGAAGAGGGATTCCATCCTCTCGGATACGCTGGAGGCGGTGATTGGAGCAATCTATCTGGACGGTGGTTTTGCTAGTGCAAAAGAGTTTGTACACAGGTTTATTCTGACTGACATTGAGTACAAGCATCTCTTTTATGATAGCAAGACGATCCTTCAGGAAGTGATCCAGAAGGAGCATGAGAGCCTGACCTATGTGCTCATTGAGGAGTCAGGACCGGATCACGACAAGCACTTTACAGTTGAGGTGCAGATCGACGGCGTGTGCGCGGGCACGGGGAGCGGGCGCACAAAGAAGTCGGCTGAGCAGGAGGCAGCTTACCGGGCGCTCCTTGCCATCAGAAAAGAGAACGGAGCAGACGCATAACATGTATTTAAAGAGTATTGAGGTACAGGGCTTCAAGTCCTTTGCCAACAAGATTACATTTGATTTTCACAACGGGATCACGGGAATTGTGGGGCCGAACGGCAGCGGCAAAAGCAATGTTGCGGACGCGGTGCGCTGGGTGCTGGGAGAGCAGTCGGTCAAACAGCTCCGCGGCGCCTCCATGCAGGACGTCATCTTTGCGGGCACCGAAAACCGCAAGCCCTTAAGCTATGCCTATGTGGCGATCACGCTGGACAATTCGGACCGTCAGCTTGAGATCGGATACGAGGAAGTCACGGTGGCGCGCCGCCTGTACCGCTCCGGGGAGAGCGAGTATCTGATCAACGGCACGCCCTGCCGCTTGAAGGAGGTGGCGGAGCTCTTTTACGATACCGGTATCGGCAAGGAGGGCTACTCGATCATCGGGCAGGGGCAGATTGAGCGCGTGCTGAGCGGCAAGCCGGAGGACCGCAGGGAGCTTTTTGACGAGGCGGCCGGTATTGTCAAATTCAAAAAGCGCAAGCTGACCGCCCAGAAGAAGCTGGAGAATGAGCGGGATAACCTTGTGCGCGTCAACGATATTTTGTCGGAGCTGGAGCGGCAGGTGGGTCCGCTGGAGCAGCAGGCCCAGAAGGCGAGGACTTATCTCAGAAAAAGAGATGAGCTTAAGGATTACGATGTGAACATGTTCCTTCTGGAGTCCGAGAGAGTTGAGAAGGAGGAGAAGGAGGCGGGGGAGAAGTACCGGATTGCCGAGCAGGAGCTTGCGGAGGCGAACGCCGCCTACGACAAGATACGGACCGAGTACGAGGAGCTGGAAAAAGCCATTGCGGACATGGACGCGAAGGTGGAGAGCATCCGCGAAAACATCAGCAGCACCTCTGTCAATCGCGAAAAGCTGGAGGGGCAGATCCACATTCTGACGGAGCAGATCCACACGGCGGAGATGTCGGATGAGCATATGCAGAGCCGTCTGGATGCCATTGCAGAGGAGCGCGCCCAGCGCGTCGCCTCGCGGGCTTCCTACGATGAGAAAAAGGCAGAGTACGACGAACAGCTTGCGGTGCTCGTCGAGCAGGAGAACGCCAAAAAGGAAGAGCTTGCGCGGATTCAGGGCGAGATTGCCCGCTGCAGCGAGGGACTGGAAAACGGCAGAAAGGAGCTGGTTGAGCTCTTAAATAACAAGGCGGGAATCCAGTCCAGACAGCAGCACTGTGACACCATGCTGGAGCAGATCAACATCCGCAAGGCAGAGCTGATGAAGCGCCTGCTGGATCGAAAGACCCAGGAAGCGGAGTTAAGCTCTGCGCAGGAGGAATGCCAGAGACAGCTGGACGCCGTCAACGAGGTCATTGCAGGGCTTGTGGAGCGCGTGCGCGAGCTGGAGGCGAAGGAGCGGGAATGGCGCGTCAAAAATGCCGAGAACAGCCGGCTTTTGGAGGAGGCGCAGGCGGACTGCATAAAGCAGCAGACTCGGCTGGAGGCCCTAAAAAATATTGCGGAGCGCTATGACGGGTACGGCAACAGCATCAGAAAGATTATGGAGCAAAAGGCGAAGTACCCGGGAATCCTTGGCGTAGTCTCTGACCTGATTCAGGTGGAGAAAAAGTACGAGACGGCGATTGAGACTGCGCTGGGCGGCAACATCCAGAACATTGTCACGGAGGATGAGGACACCGCCAAGAGGATGATTGCCTTTTTGAAGGAGAACCGTCTGGGGAGGGCGACCTTTCTGCCGCTTACCAGCGTCACAGCAAAGGGGAATCCGAAGAACGAGGCGGCACTTGAGGAGGACGGCGTGATCGGTCTGGCAAACACGCTGGTGAAGTGCGACCGCCGCTATGATGAGGTTGCCGCATATCTTCTGGGGCGCGTTCTGGTTGTGGACACAATCGACCATGCCATTGCCCTTGCAAAGAAAAATCATTACAGCTTACATATTGTGACGCTCGAGGGAGAATATCTAAGCCCTGGAGGCTCCATGACCGGAGGTGCGTTCAAAAACTCTGCGAACCTTCTGGCGAGAAACCGTCAGATTGAGGAGTTTGAAAAAAGGATTGCGGAGATAAAAAAGCGCATTGAGGAGCGAAAGGAGCGAAAGGAGGACATTGCGACGGCCATCGAGCTGGCGGCAGACGAGCTGGAGGGCGCAAAGGAGGAGCTGCAGCAGCAGTACATCCAGCAGAACACGGCGCAGATGAATGTGGACCGCGCGAAGCAGCAGCACGACGAGAGCGACGCGGTATACTCCGGGCTGATGGAGGAGAGCGCCCGGATGGAGGAGCAGATCGAGGAGATCCACTGGAATAAGAAAAAGATTCTCGACGAGGTTGAGTACGCGAAGGAACGCGAGGCTGCCATCGGCGCGGAGGCGAAGCAGTTTGAGACGGAAATTGCCAGCCGCTCGGAGGTTGAGAGCAGGGTGCAGGACGAGGTTTCCCGCATCATCATTGAGGTGGCGAATCTGCGTCAGAGCGCGGAGTTCACACAGGAGAACATTGACCGTATCAACGGAGAAATCGCGAAATTTGATGCGGAGTGTGTCGAACTGCAGGAAAATGCCAAACACTCCAAGGAGGACATTGCAAAAAAACAGGCGGATATCGAGGAGATCAAAAAGACAATCCTTGCCTCCGCGGACTCCTATACACATCTGGAGCAGGAGCTGCAGGCGAGCCTTGAGAAAAAGGAGCAGATGTCCGCGGAGCACCGGGGCTTTTTCCAGCGCCAGGAGGAGACCGCAAAAAGGCAGGGAGAGCTGGATCGGGAGATCTTCCGCTTAAGCAGCCAGAGAGAGAAGCTGAAGGAGACAAAGGAGTATCAGACTACCTATCTCTGGGAGGAGTACGAGCTGACGCCCCATGCGGCACATGAGCTGAGGAACGATGCCTACACGGATCTTGCGGCGCTCAAGAAAATGATCTCCGAGATCAAGGACGAGATCCGCAGGCTCGGCGATGTCAATGTCAACGCGATTGAGGATTACCGGGAGGTCTCGGAGCGCTACAACTCCATGAAGACCCAGCATGACGATCTGGTGGAGGCCGAACAGACGCTTCTGGATCTGATTGCGGAGCTGGATGAGGGGATGCGAAAGCAGTTTGCAGAGAAGTTTGCGGATATTCAGAGGGAGTTTGATGCGTCCTTCAAGCAGCTCTTCGGCGGCGGACACGGCACGCTGGAGCTGGTGGAGGACGAGGATATCTTAGAGTCCGGAATCCGGATTATCGCCCAGCCGCCCGGAAAGAAGCTGCAGAATATGATGCAGCTCTCCGGAGGTGAGAAGGCGCTGACGGCCATTGCGCTGCTGTTTGCGATTCAGGCGTTAAAGCCTTCGCCGTTCTGTCTTCTGGACGAGATTGAGGCGGCGCTTGACGACTCGAACGTCACGCGCTTTGCAAACTATCTGAACAGGCTGACGAAATACACGCAGTTCATTGTCATCACGCATCGGCGGGGGACGATGGCGGCTGCGGACCGCCTGTACGGAATCACAATGCAGGAGAAGGGCGTATCGACGCTTGTGTCGGTGAATCTGATTGAGGATGAGCTGGACGAGTAAAAGAAAGGAGACTGCATGGAAGAAGAGAAGAAAGAAAAAACAGGTTTCTTTAAACGGCTCGCTGCAGGGCTTGCGAAGACAAGGGACAACATTGTGCAGGGAATCGATGCCGTCTTTTCCGGTTTCTCCAAGATTGACGACGAATTTTACGAGGAGCTTGAGGAAATCCTGATCATGGGGGATCTGGGCGTGCGCGCCACAGAAAAGATTCTGGACGATCTGCGCGAGAAAGTGAAGGAGCAGCATGTCAAGGAACCTGCGGACTGCAGACAGATTTTGATTGAGAGCATCAAGGAGCAGATGAGGGTCGAGGAGACGGCCTACCGCTTTGAGGAGGAAACATCGGTTGTCCTTGTGGTCGGCGTGAACGGCGTGGGGAAGACCACAACCGTCGGAAAACTTGCCGGCAAGCTGAAGGAGCAGGGCAAAAAGGTGGTCATTGCGGGGGCGGACACGTTCCGCGCCGCGGCGGGGGACCAGCTGAGAGAGTGGGCGTCGCGCTCCGGCGTGGATATGATCGGAGGGACGGAAGGGGCAGACCCCGGGTCCGTTGTGTACGATGCCACGGCGGCGGCAAAGGCGAGAAATGCCGACGTGCTTCTGGTGGATACCGCAGGGCGGCTCCACAATAAAAAGAACCTGATGAACGAGCTGGGGAAGATCAACCGGATTTTGGAGAAGGAGTATCCGCAGGCTTACCGCGAGACGCTGGTGGTGCTGGATGCGACCACGGGGCAGAATGCGCTTGTGCAGGCGAAGGAGTTTGCCGAGGTGGCCAAAATTACCGGGATTGTTTTGACGAAGATGGACGGAACGGCGAAGGGCGGCATTGCGGTCGCCATCCAGTCGGAGCTTGGAGTGCCGGTGAAGTACATTGGCGTGGGTGAGTCGATCGACGACCTGCAAAAGTTTTATGCGGATGATTTTGTGAACGCACTGTTTCAGAAAGAACAGGGGTAGTATAGAGGAAAGAAGGTTGTGGGAAGATGTTGACGCTGGACAGTTTTGAGGAAGCAAGTGAGAAGGTGAAGGAGGTCACGCTGGAGACCAAGCTGGTGTACAGTGATTTTCTGAGTACCCAGACAGGAAACAAGGTGTACCTGAAGCCGGAGAATATGCAGTTTACCGGGGCGTACAAGGTGAGGGGCGCCTACTACAAGATCAGTACCTTGACGGAGGAGGAGCGCGCGAGAGGCCTAATCACCGCATCGGCGGGCAATCACGCGCAGGGAGTCGCCTACGCGGCGAAATGCTACGGCTGTAAGGCCGTGATTGTGATGCCGACCACTACGCCGCTCATCAAGGTAAACCGCACCAAGAGCTACGGCGCCGAGGTCGTTCTGTACGGGGATGTGTACGATGAGGCGTGCGCCAAGGCGCTGGAGCTGGTGGAGAAGGAGGGCTACACGTTCATCCATCCCTTTGACGATCTTGCCGTTGCCACTGGGCAGGGAACCATTGCAATGGAGATTTTCAAGGAGCTGCCCCTTGTAGAATATATCTTAGTTCCCATCGGCGGCGGCGGCCTTGCGACCGGAGTGTCGGTTCTGGCAAAGCTCTTGAATCCAAAGATTACTGTGATCGGTGTGGAGCCGGCCGGGGCAAACTGCATGCAGGCTTCCTTTGCGGCGGGGAAGGTGACGACACTTCCTGGCGTGAACACAATTGCGGACGGTACGGCGGTCAAGACGCCGGGAAGCAATATTTTCCCGTATATTCAGAAGAATCTGGATGACATTATCACTGTCTCGGACGACGAGCTGATTGTCAGCTTTTTGGATATGGTGGAAAACCACAAGATGATCGTTGAGAATTCCGGACTGCTCACGGTGGCCGCGTTGAAGCATCTGGACGTGACAGACAAGCGCGTGGTGGCGATCCTGAGCGGCGGCAACATGGACGTGATCACAATGTCCTCTGTCGTGCAGCAGGGACTGATCTTCCGCGACCGCATTTTCACTGTGTCCGTTCTGCTTCCCGACAAGCCGGGTGAGCTGGCCAAGGTGGCGGAAACCCTCGCTGCGGAGCAGGGAAATGTCATCAAGCTGGAGCACAACCAGTTTGTGACCACGAACCGCAACGCGGCCGTGGAGCTGAGAATCACTCTGGAATGCTTTGGAACTGACCACAAAAAACAGATCATTAAGGCGCTGGAGAAGGAGAATTACAAGCCAAAGACGGTGCGCACAATGATCTGATATGGGGGACCTTATGGACTACAACATCAATTTTCCGCATCTTCATATTTTTATGGATCATGTGGGTAAAAATATCATGATCGGGAATTTCTCCATCGCGTACTACGGAATTATCATCACGCTGGGAATGTTCGCGGGGATCTCCATTGCAGCGTGGATGGCCAGACGCACGGGGCAGGATGAGGACACGTATTACGACATGGCATTTGCTGCAATCATCTGCTCCGTGATTGGCGCGCGCGTCTACTATGTCATCTTTCGGTGGGATCAATACCGGGACGACCTTTTAAGTATTTTAAACATCCGCCAGGGAGGTCTTGCAATCTATGGCGCGGTGATTGCCGCGATCATCACGGTGTTTATCTACACAAAGGTCAAGAAGCTGTCCTTTGGTCTGATCTCTGACACGGCGGTGATCGGACTGGTCTTGGGACAGGCCATCGGGCGCTGGGGAAATTTCTTCAACCGGGAGGTGTTCGGCGGCTACACCGACAATTTTCTTGCCATGCAGCTGCCAATCTCGGCGGTGCGGGAGTCGGATCTGACGGAGGAGCTGCTTGAAAATGAGATATTTGCGGACGGTGTGCGCTACATACAGGTGCATCCGACCTTTCTGTACGAATCGCTCTGGAACCTTGCGCTTCTGTTCTTTTTGATCCGCTATACCGACCACAAAAAGTTTGACGGCGAAGTGCTGCTGATGTACCTGATCGGCTACGGCATTGGGCGTTTCTGGATCGAAGCGATCCGCACGGACCAGCTCTACATTCCCGGAACTGCCTGTCCGGTGTCTATGGTGCTGGCGGCATTCCTTGTGGTTCTCGCCACCGGTTGGATTGTAGTTTGGCATGTGAAGAGCCGCCGGGCGGGTGGCTCGTCGCAGGAGGAAAGGGGGTAAATTATGGTAGAAATGAAAGAAAACGGACAGGCTTATCTGCTTGCCTACACTAGAACCGCCGACCCGGCGGCATATCCGCAGGGACTGGCGGGGAGTCTGCACCTTGCGTACAGCAGGGATGGAGAATACTTTTATCCCCTGCATGAGAATTACGGAATTCTTTTTGTATCTGGGGAAATCAGCACAGAGGATACCATTGTGCCAAAGGGAATGAAAAATCCGTGGATTTTCCGACTGGCAGAAGAGGGATACGGAGTTTTGGCAGTGCGGGTCGATGGGAACGGCGACCGTGACGATGCAATGCGTGGAAGCGTGCTGTTCTGGACCACGGCGGACTTTGTGGACTTTGAGGAACAGAAGCCGCTTTGTCTGTCCGGGGACTCCCTGGTGGAGGCGGTGCAGTGCAGGTTTCATCAGGAGGATGGCCGCTATCATATCCTCTGGAAGGATGAGCAGGGCGCTGTGTCGGAAACGGTACTGGCCGATTTGTGCGGGACGGAGAATGCGCAAGCGGTTTCCGTGAGGCTGAGTGGGGAGCAGGCGGACGGCAGATGGATGGAGAAAAAAGAGCCAAAGGGTGTTTGCGGCGCAAAGGCAGGCTTCTGTATCGCAGTAGACAGGCGGTTTGCCGATCACGTCAAGAGCAGGTGGAGCAGGATTTTCAACACAGAGCTTTTGGTTCCGGAGTCCGTGCATGTGTCCGGCCCCAAGGAGCTGGAAGGGGTTGGTGCAGTGGCCGTCTACTCGGACGGCTCAACCTTTCAAAAAAAGGTGGACTGGGATGCGGCGGGCATTGATTTTGCCAAGCCGGGGTGTTATCCGATTTCGGGAAAGGTGAAAAGTCCGCGCTATCCCTTCCCGCTGGCCAGCGGCTACGGCGATCCGGTGCTCCTCATGTGGGAGGGGAGCTGGTA
>JAFLRQ010000023.1:13945-23038 GCA_022511395.1 Agathobacter sp.
TCCTATATGGTCTGGTCTTACCGAAAACACATCGGATCGGACAAGGATACGGGTTCTATGCTCTATATTGCAGGGGTGGATGAAGCACAGCCATGGAAGCTTACCTCTGATCCGGTACTTTTGTCCCGTCCGCTGTATGGCTGGGAGAATGTAAACGGAACCATCAACAACGAAGGGCCTCATGCCTTTACGGCCGGGGGCACGGTGTATCTGGCTTATTCCGGCGGGGATGCCTGCGGGTATACCTATGCCGTGGGGCTGCTCACTGCGGATGCGGGGGCGGACCTTTTGGAGATCTCCAACTGGAAAAAGAGAAGCACCCCGGTTCTCTCTTTCTATTCGGTAGAGGGAGAGTATGGTCCGGGGCACAACTCGTTCTTTTTGGACGAAGAGGGCGCACTGTGGATTGCCTACCATGCGGAAACTGCGCTGGAGAGCCGGCTTCGCTGCGACGGCATGCGGCGCGTACATTTTGATGCCAGTGGTGAGCCGGTGTTTGACCTCTCCGCGGAGCGGGATTTAAATCCCGCGTTTTCTGAGGTGAAACTGAATGTGATTGTCGGGTAACCCGGTCAGGAAGAATATACTCACGGCAGATTGAAATCAGTTGTAAGTATAACCACTTCTTCCCCGCAGATGATAGATGCCGTTACCTTGACGAGCTCCTCGAGCGGCAGCTGTTCGGAGACAATGCTGTATTCAATGCCCTCGTGTGTAAAATCTGCGGTATACAGGTCATAGAAGCCGGAGGGCTCATGGGTTTCGGGGTCGTAGGGGCCGTATGGCATGGAACGGTAACCGAAGGTGACGGAAACATTTCCGATTTCCGATGTCAGGACTTCATTTTCGGGCAATATATAAATGCAGTCGTTCAGCAGACCGATTTTGGATGCTGTGATGGAAAATCCTTTGCGTGCAAACACATCTTCGGTGCGCTTGGGGCTTCCGTCCTCAAGGTAGTCATGATAGCAGCCCAGATAAACGGTGTCTTCCATTGTGTTGCCCTCCTTGTCGGTGATCCATTCACCTCCGAGAGGGGAGAGGGCCAGTCCGTCCGGAATGTAGGCGGGAGCCAGGTCTTTTCCGAAATAGCGGCTTGCGGATTCCTGATCCCACTTGGCATAGTCATAAAGCTCGGGATCATAGTACAGGCGCGCCGCGTCCAAAGCGGCACCAAGCTCATTGAGACAGATCTGATCCATGCGGACTGTGATTTTGGGCTCGTCCGCTGTAGAGTCCCCGTTCGGGTTTTCGGAGGTGTCCCCATCCGGCAGGAAAGCGTTGATCCCGTCCAGCTGGTTCGGCACAGGATTCTTTGGTTTCAGGTAATTTGGAAGAGCGGCAGAGGCGGCGATGACCGTGAGGACAAAGCAGGCCGCCATGGCGCTCCACCGAATCCGGCGATGCACGCTCTTGCGTCCGGTGTAGCTTAGCGCCTCCTCATAGTATTTATCTTGGATTTCATTCATTACATCAAACAAGTCTGTTTTCATGCAAATACCTCCTTCTCGATTAAAAAATTTCTCAGTTGTCTGCGGATGCGGGTCAGTCGGACCGACACGTTTTTCTCGGACAATCCTGTCCTTTTTGCAATATCGGAGTAGCTGTCTGTGCAGCCGTACCGCAGCACGAAAATGACGCGGTTTTCTGCGGTCAGGCCGTCCAAAAATTCCTCGATCAACCGGGCCAGTTCCCTTGCCTCCAATTCGGCCTCCACGGTGTTGGATTCAGAGAGGCACTCTTTTAACTCCTCCATGGCGACCTCGTGGACGCTGTTTCGCTTTCCGGCTGTTTTCCGGCGATACAGCTTCAGTGAAATGTTTCTCACAATCTTACAGAGATAAGCCTGCAGGGAGTCCGGGCGAGTCGGAGGGATGGTGTCCCATACGCTTATGTACGCGCTGCTTACGCATTCCTCCGCATCGAGGCGGTTGTTTAAGATGTTGTGAGAGATCCGGTGACATAACCTGCCGTATTTTATGTCCAGCTCGCGGATCGCCTGCTCCGAACGCTCAAAAAACAATTCAATGATCTTCTCATCGTCAATCAATGGTCTTGCCTCCTTTCTGCTCTTACCTCTTATGTACCCTTTTGGCAAAAAAACCTACATATATAACAGCAAGTTCTTTTTGGATACAGTTTTGATGCATTCCGGATGGAATTTTGATACAGCGATGCCTCAAAATGATTGCAGGATTGCGAGAACCGCACTTTTGCAATCCATTGGGATCATTTGACGTGGACACGCATACGGAGAAGAGAAATGTCAGACGAAACAATTATTTTAACAGATTACGACAATGCCGTTTACCAGAAATTTTCCAGACTTGTCATCAGCCCCTGGGCGATTGCCCACAATCTCGAAGTGATCCGTTCCATCACCTCGCGAACCATCATAGCCGTCGTGAAAGAGAATGGTTACGGTATGGGGGGGTGGAACGCATACCGGATTTTAAAAAATCTGGACATTCATTTTTATGCCGTCGAAAATACCAGAGAGGCATTGGCCCTGCGCAGATTCGGATGCACCGATCCCATCTTGCTGCTGTCGCCCGTCGCGGAATATAAGGAATGTCTGGAGCTGGCCGGGCAGGACATTATTTTTACGCTGGAAGCCAAATGGCAGCTTCCTCTTTTGCAAAGCGTATACAGGGAAACCGGCATCCGTCCAAGAGTGCATATAAAGATCGAAACCGGAATGGGAAGGTACGGCTTTCGCTGGAATCAGCTTCCGCAGTTTAAGTCTCTGACGGAATATCTGTCTGTGGAAGGATGTTTTACCCATCTGGCAGGAAGACCGAAAAACTACCGCCGGCAGGCCAAACTGCAGCGGCAGCGTTTTTTATCCGCTGTGTCGGCACTTGAAGCCATGGGAATTCCGTCCGGCATGAAGCATATCGCAAATTCCTCTGCCGTCATGACCGTGGGAGATCTGGGCATGGATGCCGTCCGAGTGGGATCCGCGCTTTTGGGCAAGGCCGTCGTCTATGGAAAGCATCCTCTGGGAAGCAGGCATTTAAAATGTGCTGTATGGCTGGAAGCGTCGGTCTATGAAATCAGATCCTTCCCCAAAGGGGATACCATCGGTTACCACAGTCGTTTAAAGCTGAAAAGAGACAGCCGTCTGGCGCTGGTGCGCATCGGCCACACCGACGGCATCTATCTGAAATATGCGGATTATCCGGAAGGCTTTTTCCACGAATGTCTCCATCTTCTGTCAGCCCGGCTGTGGCCCGGCCGCTGCCGGAAAACGGTGATCATCAACGGAAGGCGGGCACCGCTGGCGGGTGTGCTGGGCGTCGCCCATATGATGATTGATGTCACGGACATTTCCTGCCGGACAGGAGACACGGTAACGCTGGAGGCAAATCCTCTGCTGGTCCATCCGGCGGTTCCCAGAGTTGTTTTGCCGGACGAATGAGGAAAGGAGTTGGATAAATGTACACCTATGAAATTATTGATTCCGACAATCATGAGGAATTTGAAGCCTTTGTACGGCGGCATCCCAAAGGGCACTTGCAGCAGACCTGGGAGTGGAGCAGACAGAAACCCTGCTGGCTGTTTCAGGGGATTGTGGTGCGGGACGAAAACAAAGAGATAAAAGGCGTTATGTCCGTGCTGATCCGCCGTATCCCGCTGACGCCCTGGACGCTGATGTACGCCGCCAGAGGACCGGTATGCGACATCCATGACAGGGAAATGCTGGCCTGCCTGTTGAAGGGCGCGAAAGTGCTGAGCAAAAAATACCGTTCCTATGTATTAAAGCTTGATCCGGATGTTACCTTTGACGAGACAGATTTTATGAAGCATATGGAAGAGCTGGGCTTTGTATTGGCACCCAAAGCCCTTAATTTTGAACATATCCAGCCACAGTATGTGATGCGTCTGGACATCGAGGGGAAAACAGAAGAAGAGGTGATGGCCATATTTAAGCCGAAAACCCGCTACAACATCCGTCTGGCTGTTAAAAGAGGGGTGGAGGTAAAAATCTGCGGAAAAGAGGCAGTGGACGATTTTTACCGCATCATGGTCGAGACGGGAGCAAGAGACCGTTTTATGATCCGCCCTGCCCGATATTTTTCCAATATGCTGGACAATCTGGGGGAGGATGTGCGGCTGTATATGGCCTACCATGAGGGAAAGGCCATTGCGGGAACCATCGCCGCCAAGCTGGGGGACAAGGTGTGGTATCTGTACGGCGCTTCCTCCAATGACCGCAGAAGCCTGATGCCCAACTATCTGCTGCAGTGGCAGATGATCCGCTGGGCTATTGAAAGCAACTGCAGGCTATATGATTTTAAGGGAATTTCCGGGGATCTAAGCGAGGAAAACCATCTGTACGGCCTGTATCGGTTCAAGAGCGGATTCAATGCCGCCTTTACGGAATTTGTGGGAGAATACCGTTATATTTTTCGTCCGCTGGCCTTCCGGTTCGTTGAGACGGCGCTGCCTGTGGCCAAAAAGGTTGTGAGAAAATTTAAGGGCTAGGGCTCGGCGAAAGAATGTGCCGCAGCCCCATTCTTTTTATTTGACATTCGCCGGCACATCAATGATAATGTACATAGAACTGTTACTATGTGGGTATCGGCTTTTCTGTTCGAAAGATAAAAAGAAGGTGAAAAACTATGGCGACTCAGGTTACAAATTACAAATGCCCTGCATGCACCGGACCGCTGCACTTTGTGGGTGCCTCCGGAAAACTGGAGTGCGACTACTGCGGGAACTCCTACGAGGTCAACGAAATCGAGGCAAGGCTTAAGGTGCAGAATGAGCAGGCAGCCGCCGCTGCGGCGAGTGCCAACAGCAGGTGGGACATGGGGAGTCTCACAGAAGAATGGGGCGGTGAAAATCAGGGAATGAAGGTGTACGACTGCCCGTCCTGCGGCGCGGAGCTGATCTGCGACGCGACTACGGCGGCGACATGCTGTCCTTACTGCGGCAATCAGGCAGTGGTGCCCGGACAGTTTTCCGGCAGTCTGAAGCCGGAATATGTGATCCCCTTCAAGACCGACAAGGAACAGGCAAAGTCTGCCCTCCTTGCGCACTATAAGGGCAAGTGGCTTCTTCCAAAATCGTTTGTATCCGGCAATCATATCGAGGATATTCAGGGCGTGTATGTTCCGTTTTGGATGTTTGACTGCGAGGTGTCCGGCCATATGGAATATGCCGCCAGCAGCTCCACAACGAACCGGACCGGCAACAAGGAGATTACCACCACGAAACACTATGAGGTGAAGAGGAGCGGAACGCTCTCTTTTGCAAAGGTTCCGGTGGATGCCTCCACCAAGATGCCGGACGGACATATGGACAGTATTGAGCCTTACGACTACCGGGAACTGAAGAAATTTTCCATGGCCTATATGCCCGGTTTTCTGGCGGACAAGTATGATGTGGAGGCGCAAAAATGCGGCGAACGGATGCAGGAACGCTGCAGCAAGACCTTTGAGGAGGAAGTTGGAAAGACCGTCACAGGGTATGATGAGACCTCGTTAAGACACAAGTCGATTTCCGTGAAAAAGGGCGCCGTCCACTATGCGATGCTGCCGGTATGGCTGCTGGCGACCAAGTGGAACAATCAGAATTTTCTGTTTGCCATGAACGGCCAGAGCGGAAAGCTGGTGGGGGATCTGCCGATGGATCAGGGCAAATTCTGGGGAACCTTCGGAGGGCTCTCTGCGGCGTTTGTCCTGCTGACGCTGCTCTTTAATCTTGCAATCGGCCTTACCGGGGGCTCGATGGCGCTGTTTTGCCTTGTCCTGCCGATTGCTGCGGCCTTTGCCGTGGTGATGGTTCTAAAGGGGCAGCTCTCCTCGGTTCGTCCGCAGAAGGCGGCAGCGTACATAGCAGGCTCGGGACTGAAGCTGACCGGAAAAGAGGATATCTTTGTGCGGACCTCCACAAGCACGCGGGTCATTGAAGCGAAGGACAGGAAGTGACGCACAGATCATTGACAATCAAACATGATTCGGTTATAATTAAAAATAAATTTAGTTTAGACGGATGTTTTTACACTCGAGTCACGGAACAATCGCGCTGCAGGGTGTGTTGACCTCTATTCTCATAATATTAGGCCAACCCTTGTGGGCAGTTGTTCCTCTTTTTATTTATGAAGACGGCAAGAGCTATGGAACGGCTGTCTTTTTCCTGTCGGCACTGCAGATAAGAATGGATTTGGAGGGGGGTACGTTTATGAAAAAAATTTTTACCAGGAACCTGTGTATGTACATGTTGGTAGGTATGGTGACTGCCGTAGTTGCTATTTTTATCCTGCAGACCATCACCACGCGAATCAACAATACATCCGACAGCCGTGAAAAATTAGCTACCGTGAAAGAAAAATTGGAGAGCAATCAGGAGGAGATTGACAGGCTGACGCAAAATCTTGGGGAAAACAGTCTTGCAAAGTCAAAAGCCTTTGCAAATATCATTGCAGCGGACACTTCGATTATTTCCGATAAAAACAGAATGAATGAGCTGTTGGACGAACTGAAGGTAAGCGAGCTTCATGTAATTGACGGGAATGGGATTATTACGCACAGTACGGTGGATGCCTATGTGGGCTTTGATATGGGAAGCGGCGAGCAGTCAGCGGCGTTCCTTGTCATTATTGACGACCCGTCCATAGAGATTGTTCAAGAGCCTCAGGAAAATGCGGCAGAGGGAATCCTGATGCAGTATGTGGGTGTGGCGAGAAAGGATACCAAGGGATTTGTGCAGGTTGGCATCCGTCCGGAAATTTTGGAGCAAACTCTGACCAATACTGCGATAAATGTTGTGTTGAACGATATTGATTACGGGAAAAGCGGATATATCTGGGCTGTGGACATGCAGTCGGGACTGGTTTGTGCGCATCCTGAAGCAAGCCTTATCGAAGCTCAGGCAAAGACCGCCGGTTTGCCGGTGAAAGCGGGAAGCGGACGGACGAAGGTAAATCATAAGTCAGGATATTATGTGGCCGAGGAATACAACGGCATGCTGATTGGTACTTTCATGCCTTCCGGAGAATATTATCAGAACCGTTTTAACCAGACGCTGATGGTGTCAATCAGTATGCTGGTGATTCTTGCCGTTCTGTTGCTTTTGATTAACCGCATGGTGGATGAAAAGATCGTAAAAGGCATCTATCATATTGCAGATGCGATCAAGCAGATTGAGAACGGGGATTACTCGGTTCGTGTGGAAGAGCGCGGAAATCCGGAATTTGCTTTGTTTAGCGACGGTATCAACTCTATGCTGGATGGTTTGAATACCAATTTAAAGGAAAACGAGCAGCTGATTGAGCAGACGCAGCAGGATGTAGAAACGAATAATTTGCTGATTGAAAATGTGAAACAGGTTTGCTCCCGTTTGAATGAAATATCCAATGAGACGTTGAATAATGCCCGTCTGATTCACAGTGGCAATGAGGAGCAGGAAAGCGTAGTCAGCGACCTGAAGGATATCATGAATCAACTGGTACAGGGATTGAACAGCAGCGCGGATGCGACAATCGTCGGGTCCACTCTGATCAACGACACGGTTGATTCCATGAAGATGGGAAAAGAGCAGATGGAGCAGATGGAGCAGTCTATCCGCAAGATCAGCGAAACCTCAACGGAAATTGAGAAGATTATCGGAGAAATCAACGCCATTGCTCAGCAGACCAATATGCTTTCTCTCAATGCATCGATTGAGGCGGCAAGAGCCGGAGAGGCGGGCAAGGGATTTGCTGTTGTGGCAACAGAGGTAGGCGGACTGGCGGCGAGAAGTTCCCAGGCAGTAAAGGAGACAAGCTCCCTGATTATGAGTACGGTCAGCGCCATTGAAGAGGGCAGAGAGATCAGTGAGAAGGCCCTGCAGGTGTTTGACAGCATGGCGGAGCAGATTGAAAAGGCCAGCGCGGGGGTTAAGGATATTGCAGACATGGTGCGCCAGAATGTCTCGATTGTCTCGCAGGCCATGGACGGTCTGGAGCAGATTTCTCAAGTTGGCGCGCGCAATGTGGGAATTTCCCAGAACAGTGAACAGGTTTCTCTGACGATGGCTGAGGAGGCGGGTAACCTGCTGCAGATGGTTGAGCCGTAATAAACTGTGAATTATCTTAGTTCTGCCGGGGGTATCCCTCCGGCAGAAAATTTATTTTTGGAAGCGATTACCGGTATTGGCGTACACCGCAGCAGCCACAATGGCAGCAATAAACAGTATAAGGCCGATCATAAGCAAGGGAATCATCCCAAAGAAGCTGCCCAGAGTGATAATAAGCCAGCAGCCTGCCAATAAAAACATTAACTTCCCCATAAATTTGCAGAGTGATTTTTGATCAAGACAACTCTTTTCTTCTTTCGGTAATGTGTTGTATCCGGCGATCAAAAATGAACCTTTTCCGCAGAAAAATAAGATTCCCAGTACAAGCAGCAAGCCAATAACAATACAGTGAAAAATCATCAATGGCAGCATAGATATAGCCCTCCCTTCCACTTATAATTCCATTATATCGAGAAATTGCAAAAAAGCAATACCGCAAGAGGAGGCACGATATGATATATTTTAACGAGAATGGAATAGTAATTCGTGATTTGCAGCAAAGTGATGCCCAGATTATTACAGACGAAGAAATTGCCCAAGGGTGGGATGCCAGTGTAGAAAAATATGAAATGCGGCTAAGGCATCAGGCGGAAGGCAAGTCCATATCATTGGCTGCGGAATACAAAGGCAGTGTTGCAGGATATATCAACGTATATCCCAATTCTGAATGGGGTGCATTTGCACACCGCGGGTATCCCGAGATCATGGACTTTGGAGTGCTCGCCAAATACCGCAGGAAAGGGGTCGGCAGCAAGCTTATGGACATCGCGGAACAGATCGCATTTTCATATGCGGATGTAGTCTATCTGGGGGTAGGATTGCACAGCGGATATGGAAGCGCTCAAAGAATGTATGTAAAGCGGGGATATATTCCAGACGGCAGCGGCGTCTGGTATAGGGATGAAATTTGTGGACAGTATGCCGATTGCTGTAACGATGATGATCTCGTTTTATATTTATCGAAAAGAAGGAATTAGGTGAGAAATGCAGCGCAACATTATATATGAACGAAACAGCAATAAGATAGAG
>JAFLRQ010000024.1:0-6782 GCA_022511395.1 Agathobacter sp.
CTCTCGCAGGCAAATGACATACCGCAGCAGGTATTGTCACTTTTGCAGTAGTGGGGGTGCGGCATGGATAACAGTTTGAAAAAAGACTTTACACGTCGTCTCAGCCAATGCAATCAGGGCGAGATGATCGTGATTATGTATGACATTTTCTTTGCATACACCAACGATATTGAGCTTGCGCTGGAGAATGGCGACCGTCAGGCGCTGAAGACCGCGGTCCGCGGGGCACAGAGGACGCTCGACGAGCTGATCGGAGCCTTGAATTTCTCCTATGACATCGCAAAAAATCTTCACGCGCTCTATGTGTTCTGCAAAAATGAGATTGCGAAGGTGCTCTATCAGATGCGCGCGGACGGGGTGAATGAAGCAAAGAAAATCATGGGACGGCTGCACGGAGCTTTCATTGAGGCGGCCGGACAGGACAGGAGCAGCCCATTGATGCGCAACACCCAGCAGGTCTATGCGGGGATCACGTACGGCAGGGCTGTCCTGAACGAGAGTTATTTGGAATTGGATAATCAGAGAGGGTTCTTCGTATGAGGACCCTCTAATTTTTTTGCGCACTCAAGCAAAAACTTGTAGCGAACTTGTACGGCTTTGGCCTGATAGATGTAGTAGTCGATCAGATCCGGCTCCACCACATTTTCAAGATTGGCGTAGGCGGTGCGCAGCTCCGCGGTGGTGCGCTCAATATCGCTCATGAGTACACTGTAGCCATCCGGGGGTTCCGGCGTTTTTTTAAAAAATTTCAAATTCTTCACCTGCCTTTTTCGGCCTTTTTACAAGTATAAGCAGAATTGGAAAAGTTATACAAAAAATTTTATACAAAAATTTGTGCTTGACAAAAATTTCCCCGCTTGCTATAATCCGTCTTACAACAAAAGAGGTGATGCATATTGAACGCGGTGCAGTTGGCATCGGAGCTGACCCTGTATGCGATCATAATCGTGGCAGTGGTTCAGGACTGTCGTTCCATGAAAATCAGTAACCGGCTGATTCTCTTGGGACTTGTGTTGTCGCTGGTGTTTGGAATTATTCTTGGGCGGACATCAGAGTTTCTATATATTCTTGGGAATATATTCTTTCCGGTTATCCTGTTATATCTCTTGTATCTACTCGGCGTGCTGGGAGCCGGGGATATCAAACTTTTTTCCGTAATTGGAGCATTTACAGATTTCAAAACGTTGACACGGTGCATATTGGCGTCTTTTTTTGTCGGCGCCGGAATTGCAATTGTCAAACTGATTGCAAATCGCAGTCTGAGGGATAGTCTGTGGAGAAGCTTTTTGTATCTGCGGGCGTTGGCAAAGGGGGAGCGCTATTCCTACCGTGAGGTTTGTCCGAAGGAGAATCTGATGCATTTTTCCGTCGCGATTCTTATCGGCCTGATGGCGGCAAGGGGGTGGAGTCTCCTGTAGAAAGGAGGAACTATGAAACGTGTTCGGCTGGGAGTGTATATCCCGGACCGGGAGTATGCGGATCGGTTTACAAGCTGTCTGATGAATCATTATCGCCAGCAGCTGGAGATGCATATCTATACCGAGAAGGAGGCGCTGCAGGCGGCAGCAGGAGAGCTGGATGTAATTCTGATGGAGCCGTGCGGACTTGAAAATGCAGGGATTTCCTGCCCGATCGTGTGTCTGGTCGATGAGGAGGGGCAGGCGGAATTGGGCACCGGGGAGGGGTGTGTACAGATGGTGGAAAAATATCAGGAGGTGAACAATATCGTCGATGAGATCATGCGGCAGATTGGGGATGAGGTGCGCGGGGTGCAGCAAAGCGACCGCATTGAGAGGGCGCGGATGTTTGCGGTTTATTCGCTCTCGGAAAATGAGTACCAGATGCCGCTTGCGGTGACGCTGGCCTCCATCCTGAGTGAAAGAGAGCGCGTGCTGATTCTTGATCTCCAGGAAAACAGCGGATTTTCGCAGCTCATCGGGGAGCGGCAGGGGCAAGGGCTCGAGGAGCTTTTGGTCATGGCAGAGAGCGGGAGGTTTGCGTCGGGACGGATGGTTTCCTGTATTGGGCATATGGATCAGGCAGACTATGTTTATCCGGTGAAAAATACGGAGTGCCTCTGTGAGGCGGAGGGGGCATTATATCAGAGCTTGATCCGGGTACTTGCGAAGGAGATGGGCTATCAGACAGTGATTTTAAGCCTCGGATCAAGGTTTGTCGGTTTCTTTGAGCTCCTGAACGAATGTCAGGAGATTTATCTGGTCAAGCCCCGCGGGGGATTGGCACAGTGGCGCCAGAGGGAGTTTCTGGGGGAGCTGGAGGCGCACGGCATGGAATTTACGGGGCAACGGCTGCATGAGGTGGAGCTCCCCGTGCTCACGAGTCCGGCCATTTCCTGCGAGCGGCTGGTAGAGCAGTGGAAGTGGAACGAGTTTGGCGACCGTATCCGAAGCATGGTGCCGGGGGTGATGGCTTGTGGATGAGGCTTGTGCAATAATCCGCGAGCGCGTGCTCGGGCAGATGGACCTCTCCCGGGATATGAGCGACGAGGAGATTGAGGCGCTGATTGGGGAGACGGCATCGTCGGCTCTGCAGGGGAGTGCGTTTGGCCTCCGTGAGCGCATACGCATTGAGCGGCAGGTGTTCAATTCCCTAAGGAAGCTGGACGCTCTGCAGGAGCTGATCGACGATCCGGAGGTTTCCGAGGTCATGGTCAACGGCCCTCAGAAGATTTTTTATGAGAAGGGCGGGCGGGTCTGCGCATGGAATCAGGGGTTTGCCAGCGAGGAGAAAATGCAGGATGTCATTCAGCAGATTGTCGGAAGGCACAACCGGGTGGTGAATCTGTCCAACCCTATCGTCGATACGCGGCTGGCGGACGGCTCGCGGGTGAACATTGTGCTCTCGCCGATTGCACTGGACGGCTCTGCCATCACAATCCGTAAATTTCCGAAGCATCCGCTGGATATGGAGGCGCTGATCTGCAGGGGCGCCATCAGCAGGGAGGCCGCAGAGCTCCTCGCTCTTCTGGTTGCGGCCCGCTACAGCATACTGGTCTCCGGCGGGACAAGCTCCGGGAAGACGACGTTTTTGAATGCGCTGTCGCAGTATATCCCGGAGGAGGAGCGGGTGATTACCATTGAAGACTCTGCGGAGCTGCAGATCTTCGGGGTGAAGAACCTGGTGCGCCTGGAAACGCGAAACGCCAACATGGAGGGCGTGATGCCGGTCACGATCCGCGATTTGATCCGCACTGCGCTTCGGATGAGGCCGGACCGGATTCTGGTTGGAGAATGCCGTGGGGCGGAGGCCTTTGATATGCTCCAGGCGCTCAACACCGGTCATGACGGAGGACTTTCGACTGCTCACGGAAACTCGGCAACTGATATTTTAGGGCGTTTGGAGATGATGGTGCTCATGGGTATGGAGCTGCCGCTTACCGCGATCCGCCAGCAGATCGCCTCGGGGATCGACCTGATTGTTCATCTCGGCAGACTCTCCGACAAGAGTCGGCGTGTCGTGGAAATCACGGAAATTGACGGGATGGAAGGCGGCGAGATCCGCGTGCATCCGCTGTATCGGCTCGCCCAGACGGAGGACGGCTGGAGGCTTGAGGCGAAGGATGCGCTGCTCCACACCGAAAAGCTTGCGCAGGCAGGGCTCGCGGAGGCTTATGAAGAGTGGCGGGGGAGGGGTGAGGCGCATGGATTACCGCAGTTATCGGCTCACACTTAAAGAGCATGGGAAATGCCTCGCAGGGGCGGTTCTGCTCACGGTAGTGATTGCCTATCTCTTTTACGACAGTGCATGGGGATTTTTACTCTTTCCGGCTGTGTATGTGCTTTTGCAAAAACGCGGGTGCGCGCAGGGGCTCGCTCGGGTGCAGGCGCAGCTTGGAAAGGAATTTCTGGATGTGCTGCGAACGGTGAGCTCGGCACTTCTGGCCGGACTGTCCATGGAAAACGCTTGGCGGGAAGCCGCCAGGGAGATTGAAGGTCTGTACGGCGAGAATTCTATTATGGGACGGGAGCTGGTCAGGATCAACGGGAAGGTCGGGGTGAACATTCCGCTGGAGCAGCAGCTTGAGGAGCTTGCGGTGCGCTCCGGAAACGCGGATATTGTGAGTTTTGCGGAGGTGTTTGCCTTTGCGAAACGCAGCGGCGGCAATCTGGTGACGATCATGGAGGGCACGGCAAACCATATCCGCGCCCGGTTTGAGACAGAGCGGGATATTCAGGTGCTGGTAGCGGCCAAGCAGCTGGAACAAAAAATCATGAATGTGGTGCCGCTTTTGATTCTGGCTTACCTGAAGGTCACATCGATTGGCTTTTTGGACATTCTGTATCGAAATGTGGCGGGAGTGCTGTTTATGAGCGGATGTCTGCTGGCATACGGCGGAGCGTTTCTGCTGTCGGAGCGGTTGCTGAGGATCGAGATGTAGGGGGAGCTATGAACAGAAAAAACATAATCATGGTTGGTATCGTCTGTGTGTTGTTTCTTTTTTTGGCATGGTACGTGGAGCGCTCTGAGATGCAGGTAGAGACCGGAAACCGGATTGTCCGCGCAAAACCGGGAGAGGGAAACAAAGATGTCAGCCTGACGCTGAGCGCGGAGGGACTGTTTGAGGATTACCGCTATCCGCTGAGTGTCCGGGAGATGGCAGTCACAGAGGAGGAGGCCGACGAGTATTTTGAGCGGGCAAAAGAGGAGATTGACGGGAGCTTTTTCGCGGAGGGCGAGAACGCAGACTGTGTCACACAGGATGTCCGCATGGCGGAACGGTATGTGAGCGGGCTGGTTGAGGCGCGCTGGAATCTGGACAGCTATCACGTGATGGGTGTGGACGGCACTGTGATTGAAAGTGCGGTTCCGGAGAACGGAGAGGTGGTGAACGCCACGGCCGCACTCACCTGCGGAGAGTACCGGGCGGACTACAGCTTTGGCTTTCTGGTGTATCCGAAAGCGAGAACGGACGGAGAACGTCTGCTGGCATCGGTAGAGTCGGCGCTTGAGGCGCAGATGGCGTTGGAAAACGGAGAGTTTGTATCGCTCCCGGAGGAGGTGGACGGCTACCGTCTGGTCTGGGAGGAGACAAAGAAATATTTGGTGTGGAAGGTTCTGTTTTTCGAAGCTGCAGTTTTGATTCTCCTGCATTTGGTGAAACAGGAGCGGGTGCGGGAGCAGGAGCGGAACAGAAGGGAGCAGATGAGGCTGGATTACCCGGAGGTAGTGAACAAACTTTTAATTCTTTTGGGTGCCGGAATGTCTCTCAAGCACGCTTGGAATAGAATTTCCGCTCGATACTCCGATAAGAGGGAGATAAAAACGCCCCGTTATATCTATGAGGAGATGCTCATCACCAGCCATGAAATCTCCGATGGGGAGAGCGAGCGGAGGGCTTACCAAAACTTTGGTGACCGGACCGGACTGGGGGTCTATCACCGGCTGGTGCGTATTCTGATACAGAATTTGAACACGGGAAGCCGGGGACTCTGCCAGCTTTTAGAGCAGGAGGCCCAGAACGCACTGGAAGAGCGCAGGGCGCTCGCAAAGAAACTGGGAGAGGAGGCCGGAACAAGGCTGCTGATCCCGATGACATTGATGCTTGTAATCGTAATTGCAATAATTATGGTTCCGGCAATGCTTTCATTTAACCTATAAGGAGGAAAAATTATGTCAAGATTTAAAAACTTTATTCAGGACGAGGATGGCATTGGAGTAGTGGAAATGATACTGATTGTCGTGGTTTTGATCGGTCTTGTGGTGCTGTTTAAGGATAAATTGACAGCTCTTGTCACAGATATTTTCTCGACAATCACGGAGCGGTCCAAGGAGGTTTGATTGAAACGTGTAAAATGCCATGGGAGTATTACGGTTTTTGCGGCACTCTCCCTTATGCTCGTCGCACAACTCATTTTTACGCTGCTCGAGGCGGCGCGCAACGTGGAATACCATAAGGTATTGCAGATGAATACGGACGCTGCGCTCGAATCGGCATTTGCCGGTTACTGCTCTCCGCTGTGGGAGAAATATCGCCTTCTTGGACTTTGCGCCGAAGACAGCTCCGGCAATTTTTCCCTCAATCACGTGGAGGCAGAGCTCAGAAATTTGACGGCGGCAAATCTCGGGAGCAAAGCGAAGAATCAGCTTTTGGCGGGTGATAGCCTCATCACGGCGGAGATGACGGACGCACAATTTTCCTCATATCTGTTGATGACGGATTTGCAGGGGAAGGTGTTTGAGAAGGCGGTTGTCTCTTATATGAAGAACAATCTTGCCTATGAGGCGGCGCAGGCGCTGTACAGCAGCTACGAATCCGCGAAGGAGCTCCGGGACGGTTATGGAGACGGGGAGGCATCCATCGGGGAGGCGCTTGACGCTCTGGACAGTATTCGAAGCTCCGCCGAGGAGGAGACACAGGTTTCAGATTCTGGTGCGGATGCTCCGGGGCCTTGGGGACCAGTGATGCTGGGAGCACCGCCGGCGGAAAGTGGTATGCCGGGCTCCGCCGAAGTCGCCATGCTGGGAGCGCCGCCGGATGATGCTCGCGAGGGCGGCTCGGAAGAAAATTTGCTGACAACCGTCATGAAGGCAAAAAAGCGGGGAGTCCTCTCATTGGTACTGTCAAACAACGCGACGCTTTCTGAAGCGGCAATAAATACGGATTGCGCGGTTTCCGGGCGCAGGCTGGAGAGCGGGATCGGAGGGCGGGAGTTGTCTGGAAACTGGTATGATCAGGTGCTGATGAACCAGTATCTGACACATTATCTGACAGATTACACGGATGAGGCCGCCGACCGCGGGCTTCAGTATGAATTGGAATA
>JAFLRQ010000024.1:6882-9708 GCA_022511395.1 Agathobacter sp.
GTCTTGGATTTGCGCGCCCTGCTCGCCGGGGACAAGGTCGCCATGATGAAAAGCGATGTGGAGTGGACCTCGGACCTCGATGTGATTCCGGAGCTTTTGGCCGGATTTGCCAAGGCAAAGAGCAGTCCCGGGGGAAAGCATTACCGCGACTATCTGAGCCTGCTCCTTTTTTTCCACAGCGCGGAAAAGCTGGCGATGCGCGCGATGGATGTGCAGGAGGCGGCAATCCGGAGGATCAGCGGATATGAGAATTTTCGAATGGATTGTGTCATCTGTGAGGCGGAAGTCTGTGGTACATACTCCTATGTTCCGATATTTGCGGGCTTTGTCACGATCCTGGATGAAAGGTCTGATCGGCTCTGTATTCAGCGGGATGCGAAATACAGCTATCTGGAAAATATGAACAAAGGGTAAAAGAACTAAGGAAGGGCAGGTGCAGGCGCGTGTCTCTTTGCAGAAAAAAGCACTACAAACATACAGGAAATTCTCTCCCTGAGCACGCACACAAAAATCAGACAAGGCGGTCGAGACACCATCATATCTCCCAAGCGCTTATGATGGCGGCAGATCCGCGCAAGGGGACACGCGCCTGTACCTGCCATAAGGCATCCTACACCCTGGAGGCGGCGGTGATTTTGCCGCTTTTAGCAGGATTTTTTGCCTTTCTTCTCTTTTTCTTCCGGGTTCTTCAGGTGCAAACCGGGGTGCAGACGGCTCTGTACTGTGCGGGAAGAAAGACTGCGTGTGAGGCGGGAACCGTGGATTCGGAAGCGGCGCTGCTCGTTTTGGCGGAGGCTCATTTCAGGAAGGAAATAAAAAATTACGAAGTAATCGACGATTTTGTCGCGGGCGGAACGAACGGAATTTCGCTGCTGATGTCGGATTTCACCGGAGATTACATCGAACTGAAAGCAAATTATTATATTAAATCGAAAATTAACTTAATAAAAATAGCTGGAATTCATGCGACTCAGACCACAAAAAATCGGAAGTGGACAGGGATCGGAGGGGGAGGGAAGCAAGAGGACTATGTATATGTGACGCAGAGAGGGAGCGTCTATCACCGCAGTCGATTTTGTCATTACCTGGATCTGAGTATCAGTGTCGTCAGCGCCGATATCGTCTCAGATCTGCGAAACAAGGATGGAGATATCTATTATTCGTGCCCAACGTGCGCGAAAAACGGCTTAATATCGGAATTTGTTTATATCACGGACTATGGGGAACGCTATCATAACCGCCTGTCATGCAGCGGGCTCAAGCGGACAATCTACCTGATTCCGATGTCGGAGGTGCGTGGAAGAGGCGCCTGTTCGAAGTGCGGAGGGCAGGAAAACGAAGAAAGAAAAAATTAAAAGTAGAAATAATTAAAGGAAAACAAATGAATATAGTTGCGATTATAAGAAATGCAGTGGGATTTGCCGGACTTTTATTCCTTGGTTTGGAGGACATTCGAAGAAAAGAACTTGTCAGTCTGCAAATTCTGATCATGGGTGCGCTCGGACTTGTACTGTCTTTTTTGTGTGGTGCATGGAAGGAGCCGGGAATGCTGCTTTCCTATCTGCCGGGGATCGTCTTTCTTTTGATTGCTTATGTCGGCAGAGAGTGCATCGGCTATGGGGATGGTCTTGTGATCCTGTGTCTGGGCGCATATCTTTCGCCGGGACAGATTTTTGAGCTGTGCATGGCGGCTCTCACGCTGGCGGGACTTGTGGCGCTTGGCCTTATGCTTGCGGCACACAAGGGGCGCAGGACTACCCTGCCGTTCGTGCCCTTTTTGCTGGCAGGTTATGTGATTGTCATGGTGCGCAAAATCTGTTTCGGCGGATAGGAGGAGGTGCGTGGAAGAGATGGATAGACAGAATAAGGAACGAAAATTTGCGGGACAATGGCTGCGGCGCCGGTGGAAGGCCGTCTACACGGTGGAGGCGTCACTGATCGTGCCGTTGATGATCGCCGCTATGGCGCTTGCAATGAAGCTTGGAATATCCATGTATCAGGAGATTGCCATGGAGGCGGAGCAGGAAAGTATTGCAGATATGTGGGAGGTGGACAATTTTTACACATATCAGGCTTTAGGAGAGGTGTTTGATGATTAATCGTGAAGTGATTTATGAGAGGAACATGACCGGCAGTTATATGAAGATCCCCGAGGGCGTGACAGGCGGGCTGGATGAGCGGCTGATGCTCAAGGGAAAGCTTAAGGGAACCCTGCCGGTGGAAAAGGCGTATATTGACGGTGGCGGCCAGTATTGGTACAACATATCGGGGAAACAGTCGCTGGACACATACTGCCGCATGAAACAAATCGGAAATGAATTTGTGGAGAGGCTGATTGTCAGTATCTGCAGTGAACTGGAGATTTTGGAGTGGAATCTGATTCACACGAGCTGTCTGATGCTGGATCCGGAGCTTGTGTTTATCACCAACAGTAACCGGGAGTTCATTTTTACGCTGTATCCGGGCAATAATACGCAGATTGAGCTGGAATTTCAGCAGCTCATGGAGTATCTGCTGACCAGAATCGACCACAAGGATGAGGCGGCAGTGCGCAAGGTCTATGAAATTTACGAGAAAACTTTGGAGGAGGGCTATTCTCTGACAGACATCCGGGATCTCATCACGGAGACCAGGAGCAGGGAAAGCGGCAGGCCGGAAGAGGAGCACCGTCCTCCCATACGGCCGGAGATCCGGCCTCAGACCCGGACAGAGAGCCGCGAGAGGGAGCTTCAGGCAGAACAGAGAACAATCCGGACAGAGAGCCGTGAGAGGGAATCGGAGAAGAAGGCTGATTTGCGGGGGAGTATTTTGAGGAGAATCCAGCCG
>JAFLRQ010000024.1:9808-22949 GCA_022511395.1 Agathobacter sp.
TTGAAAAAATAGAGAGTTGTCTGAAAATTATCCGAAATCGAATCGAGGAAACTTTCGCGAGGGGAAAAAGAAAAGAGGACGAGCCGGTGGTAGTGTACCCTGAGGAGAGTATCCCCCTGCCGCAGGAGGATATCTTTCCAACTGTGTGCCTGAACGGTTTTCGGGGTGTACCGCGGGGAGTTTTGCTCTATCAGGGAGCCGAGCAGCTCGAAGACATCCGGCTGGAGTCGAAGGTGGTGTGGATCGGCCACGGACCGGAGGCGGACGCGCGGATTGTGCGCGACACCATCAGTCAGCTGCACGCGCGGATTGACCGTGACGGGGATCACTATTATATAGAAGATTTAAACTCCACCAACGGCACCTGCGTCAACGATGAGACGCTGGTGTACAAGGAGCGCCGATTGCTGAAAATTAATGATATTGTGCAATTTGCTGACATTCGCTACCGTTTTTGCTAGGAGAAAGTCAGGGCTTGATAATATTCCGACAATCGTGTATAATTATCGCCATGCAGTTAAAAAATATATGCAATAAGGAGGAATAACATGAAAAGATTAGTAGTAATGGTTCTTTGTGGTGTTTTGGCATTTTCTATGGCAGGATGCGGCGGTAAGGGTGATGACACCCAGAAAGGTTCTCAGTCGGAGATTCAGTCCGAGAATACTGAGAACAATACCCAGCCGGAGAAGGAGGATACTCAGCCGGAGGGGAACGATACTCAGCCGGGGGGGAATGAGGATCAGACCGGTGGGGATGCGTTGTCTCTAATGACCACCATCTGGAACAACTTCCCGGAGGACAACAAATTCCCCTGCTTTGGCGGAAACCAGAACGAGAATGCCGTTGAGGGTGCGGCAGGCAAGTTCGATATTTCGGATACCAACGGAATGACCAATCTGCTGTTGATTCCGGAGGAGATACAGGGAAATGTGGATGATGCGGCAACGCTGATTCACATGATGAATCTCAACACCTTCACAGGTGCAGTACTGCATTTGACCGATGGCAGCACGGCGGACGCGGCGGACAAGATCAAGGATAAGGTCTGCAATAATCACTTTGTATGCGGCGCTCCGACCAAGATCGCGGTTCTTACGTCTGGCGACTATGTGATGTACGTCTTTGGTGCGGATGATCTGGTTGACAGCTTTGCCAACGTGGCCAAGGAGAAGATTGAGGGTGCAACCGTAGTCTATCATGAGCCGATAGGGTAGGATCTATGTTATTTTCGAGCATTGTATTTTTGTTCTATTTTCTTCCGGTGGTGCTGCTGTTGTATCTGGCAGCACCCCGGAAACTGAAAAATCTTGCGCTGCTTGTGTGCAGTCTGGTTTTTTATGCATGGGGTGAGCCGAAGTATGTCCTGTTGATGACGGTCAGTATCGTCATCGGGTATGTGTGTGGAATACAGATCGAAAAGCACCGGGGCGGATTGGCAGGCAAGGTCTGGATGGCATTGTCTGTGGTCTTCAGCCTCGGTTTTCTTTTTTATTTCAAGTACGTGGACTTTTTTCTTGACAGCTTCTCCAAGGCGACCGGACTTTCCATCAAGCTGTTGGGGATCGCGCTGCCGATTGGAATCAGCTTCTACACCTTCCAGATGCTCAGCTACACCATTGATGTGTATCGCGGACAGGTCAAAGCGCAGCGGAATCTTCTTAATCTAGCGACCTATATAGCGATGTTCCCGCAGCTGATCGCGGGACCGATCGTGCGGTATTCGGATATCGAGCACAGCCTTACCGAGCGGGCGCATACGGTCGAGCGCACGGCGCTGGGCATCCGCCGTTTTACGCTGGGGCTTGGCAAAAAGGTGATCATCGCGAATTCTCTCGGAGAACTGTGCAACGTGCTGGTTGAGCCGCAGGCGGCATCTGTGGTGTCCTATTGGGCGTACGCAGTGACTGCCGCACTGTTCATCTATTTTGATTTTTCCGGGTACAGCGACATGGCAATCGGGTTAGGGCGTATCTTTGGCTTTGAGTTCCCGGAAAACTTTAACTATCCGTTCCTGTCCGGCAGCATGACGGAGTTCTGGAGGAGATGGCACATGACATTGGGCGGCTGGTTCCGTGACTATCTCTATATTCCGCTGGGCGGCAGCCGCGTGTCGAAGGTCCGGCAGTTTGTCAATATTTTTATTGTATGGCTGGCGACAGGATTGTGGCACGGCGCTGCGTGGAACTATGTGATTTGGGGACTCTATTTCGCGGTGCTTTTGATTTTGGAGAAATTCTGGCTGAAAGACTTTTTGGACAAGCACAGGATTGCGGGAAGAGTCTATTTTCTCGTGCTTGTCCTGTTCAGCTTTGTGATCTTCCATGCGGACAACGTGTCCCTTGCGGGTTCGATGCTCGCCGGAATGTTCGGCGCGGGAGGCGTTAATTTTGTGACCTCCTACAGCCTGTACTGTCTGCGGAACTACGCGGTCATCCTGGTGGTCGCCGTATTTGGAGCCACGCCCCTTGCGGCGCGCGCGTTTGCCAAACTGCAGAAGAATAAGACGGGTGCCGCGGTCTGCAGTGTGGCGGAGCCGATTGGCCTTGCACTGATCTTTATCGTCGCTACGGCGTTTTTGGTGAATGGTTCCTACAATCCGTTCCTGTATTTCAGATTTTGATAGGAGGCTGCTATGCGAAAAACAAATATTGTTATCATTGCTGTTATGTCTGTCCTCCTCTTTGGGCTGGCTGTATTCGCGTGGGTAAAGCCGGCGGATGAATATTCGCTCAGCGAGAGAAGGCGTTTGAGCCAGCGGCCGGAGCTCACGGCAGAGAGCCTTCTTGCGGGCGGAGACAAAAGCTTTATGACCAAGTTTGAGGATTATGCGACGGACCAGTTTCCGCTGCGGGATGAATTCCGCACGGTTTATTCTGTGGTCAGCCTGTATGCTCTGGCGGAGAAAGAGATCAACGGCATTTATCTGATGGGCCGCCACGCGGTCAAGGTCGAATACCCGCTGGATCAGGTGTCCATCGATTGGGCGCTGGAGCGTTTTTCGGATCTGAATGCACGCTTCTTTCAGGGGCGTCCGGTCTATCTGTGCGTGATACCGGACAAAAATTATTTCCTTGCAAAGGAGAGCGGACATCCGTCGCTGGATTACGAGGCACTGTTTGCAGAGCTCAGGGAGAAGACGGCGGACTACGCGGAATATGTGGATGTGACCGGGCTGTTGGATGTCGGGGATTACTATTATACGGATACGCACTGGAGACAGGATAAAATCACGGACGTGGCGGAATATCTTGCGCAGCAGATGGGAACGGAGGCGTACGACTCCTATCGCACCATGACATTGGATACGCCTTTTTACGGGGTTTACTATGGGCAGGCAGCACTTCCGCTTGCACCGGACAGCCTGACCTATCTGACCAATGATGAGATGGAGGGGCTGGAAGTTCTGTGTCTGGACAATGGGACGCCGGAGGCGAATCCGCTGTACGATCTGGAAAAGGCGGCGGGGAAGGACGGCTATGAACTGTTTTTGTCCGGCTCAAAGGCGTTGATTACCATGGAAAATCCCAATGCGGCGACGGATAAAGAGCTGGTTATCTTCCGGGATTCGTTTGGCAGCAGCCTCGCACCGCTTCTGACCCACGGATACCGCAAGGTGACTCTGGTGGATGTTCGCTATATTTCCCCGAGATATCTGAATAATTTCGTGGATTTTGAGAATGCGGACATTTTGCTCCTGTACAGCACCACACTTCTGAACGACAGCCGGAGACTGCTGCTGGAATGATGCTGCCGTGTTATTGCGGCGGCGGGGCAATCTCCTTGAGCTCCGTCAGCGTGTATTCGGTGGAATCGCAGCACAGAGAGAGGATGTAATCATTCAGCCGGAAGGTTGTAAGCCGTGAGGTGAGAGCAGGATTCTCCATGGCATCGAAGGCGCTAAGATCAACCGCCATCCCGCTTCCGGTATACTTTGTGAAGGCTTCTTTGCGGGTCCAGACCTCACAGAAACGATCATCTAAATCAGAGACCTCCCCTGTGACATAGGAGGTCTCTTTTTCTGCAAAAAAGCGCTCTGCCAGCCTGCGCGCATTCCTGTGGGGGCGGCAGGGCTCAAGGTCAATCCCCACCGGGGACTTGGCCACGGCCAGCGCAAAAGCGTTTCGCGTGTGCGACCAGTTGAAGAAAAAGCCCTCATGCCCGACGAGGAAGGGTTTTCCGTGCTCCGCCGCCGCAAAGCGGAGTTCGTTGTTGGTCAGAGACAGGCGCTCGCAGGCAATCCGCCGCAGCAGCAGCTCCGGGCACAGGGTTAGGATTCGATTCGGGACGGAGGAGATCCGCGCGGTTCTCGCTGCCCGCTCCTTGGAGACATACGGCAGAAACGGCTCGTAGTCCGCCCAGTCCGCATACTCCGGCAATTGGTAAAAATAAATGTCTGTCATATCGTCGCCTCTGCGGTGAGGGAGGGCAGGCGGATAATGGTTCCGCCCAGCGCCGCCGCCTCGTCTGCGTCGTGGGTCACGGCAAGAAGGGTGCGTCTTCCCTTTTCCCGAAGGATGTAGCGGATGACCTGCTGCTTGGTGGCATCGTCCAGCCCCGTAAACGGCTCGTCCATAAACAGCAGGTCGCTGTCGGAGAGCACGGCGCGCACAATTGCGACGCGGCGCTTCATGCCGCCGGAGAGCTCGGACACCCGTTGGTCGGACACGTCGGACAGTCCGACTGCGTCAAGATGCGCAAGGACAGCGGCTTCGCTCACGGGAGCGTGGTTTGGGTAACTGCCGCGACTGCAGCCGAGCTTGACATTCACTTTTGCAGAGAAATCTTCACACAGGCGATCCTCCTGAAAAACTGCCGAGATTCTCTTGCCGTCGGTTCCGGTGATCCTGCCCGCGCATGCCGTGAGCCGACCGGACAGAAGGCGAAGCAGAGTGGTCTTGCCGCAGCCGCTTTCGCCCATGATGCAAAGAATTGCGCCGCCGGGAACATCCATCGAGAAATCCGTGAATATTTCGCGCTCACCGTAACGGAAGCCTAAATGTTCTATCTTAATATCCATAAAAGCCGCTCCAATTTTCGATAAAATAACCTGCACAGCCCGACCAGCGTTTTCTCAAAAAGGACGCTGACAATCACGACAACGATTGACCAGGCAAACAGCTCGGGGGTCGCCAGATAAATCTTTGCCGTGTAGAGCATTTTTCCGATGGACCCCGCGGGGGTTCCGATGACCTCTGCCGCCACACCCGCCTTCCACGCCATGCCGATGGAGAGCTCCAGCGCGGACAACAGGTAGGGGCGAAGCTGTGGCAGATCGAGCGCGAGAAGGCGCTTTCCCAGAGGGATTTCATACAGTGCTGCCATCTCTGCCAGCGCCAGGCTGCGGTTTCTTATGCCGGCCAGCAGATTCGTATAAACCGTGGGGAACACAATCAAAAAGCAGATAAAGACGGACAGGTTGCGCGAGGTCAGCCACACCAGGCAGAGGATGATGAAGGACGCAACAGGGGTTGCCTTGATGACTGCGATGTACGGCCACAGAAGCACCTCCACGATGTGAAATCGCGCGCTGAGCACCGCGAACACACTGGCTGCGCAAAATCCCAGCAGAAAGCCAAGGGCGATCCGAGAGAAGGAGAACCAGACGGTCCGCAGAAAATCCGATGAAATCAGAAGCTGTCCGAGCGCCGTCACGACCTCCGTCGGCGAGGCGAGCAGAATGCTCTGGTCTAACAGCATGGCGGCAATCTGCCATACAAGAAGAGCGACAGCGATCGCTGCCGCTTTTTCCGCTCGGCCCTTCCAGCTTGTATCAGAGATTTTTTCCCCGAATGCCATATTATTTCGCGCCATAATAGAAATCGTCTGCCGGGAGCGCACCGCCGACACTCTGTGGATTTTGGTCATACAGAATCTGCAGATATCCGCTCACTGCCGCCTTCATGTCCGCTCCATCCAGATAGGTAATATTGCACTGGGGCAACGCTTTCTGCGCAATCGGCGCCTTTACAATATCCAGCGCCTCGATCATCGCGGAAACCTCCTCGACATTTGTGTTGGCATAGGCGGTGGATGCCTGATACTCCTCCAAAAATGCGGCGACCTCCTTCGGATGCTCCTCCAAAAATGCGTTGCGCGCCACCAGAACGCCGGTCACAAGGCTGCTTCCGTTGTTCAGTGCGTTCCACTCCGCGTTCAGGTCGAGCGCCACGTTGAGCCCCTCCACGTTGGAGGCGGCTACGGTGACGAAGGGCTGCGGGAGCATGGCGATCACTTCCTCGTCCGTGGATTTCATGATCGAGACAATCTCCGTGGACTCTGATTTGAATTCAAGCGTCACATCCTTGTCCGGGTCGAGCCCGTTCTGCCGCAGCAGGTATTTCAGCGAGTATTCCGGGGTTGCGCCTTGGCCGGTCGCATAGATGGTCTTGCCCTTCAAGTCGGCAAACGAATGGACGGAGTCCTTTGTGTCCACAATGTAGAGGACTCCCAGCGTATTTACCGCGAGGACAGAAATCTCCCCGTTCGTCTTGTTATAGAGCACGCTCGCCAGATTGCTCGGCACGGCAGCCATATCCAGATTCCCTTGAATTAAGGCGGGGGTCAGTTCGTCCGCTGCAACTGCCAGTGTGTATTCGATTGTGTTGGCGGATTTCCCATCCTCGGCGTCGGTCAGGAGTTTTACCAGCCCCATGGAGGTGGGGCCCTTCAGCCCTCCAAGGCGTATCGTTACGTCAGTTTTTGCGGATGAGCCGCAGCCTGCAAACAGAGTGAGAGCCATCGCGGCCGTCAGCACAAGCGATATCAGTTTCTTTTTCATCGTAATTATCCTTTCCGTTTTTTAAGATAGTATCATTCCAATGGGAAAAAAGCAAGATACTTGATTGTTGCATGAACGCCGATCCTGTGGTAGAATGTACCCCGGAATGCCCATAGTATATAGAACAATGGGAAATAAGGGAGGAAAATCATATGAAAAAGAAACTGATGGCACTTGCGATGGCTTTGGCGCTGACGGTCTCCGCGACGGCGTGCGGGACAGACAAAACCGATGACACGGTCTACAAGGTGGGAATTGTCAATTACGTGGATGACGCTTCCCTGAACCAGATTGTGGAGAACATTGAGAAACAGCTTGACGCAAAAGGGAAAGAGCTTGGCGTGAAATTTGAGTACGCGGATTACTATGACAACGCGCAGGCGGATTCGGCGGTCTTAAATCAGATCGCAGCAAATCAGATTGCGGACGGTGTGGATGTGATTGTCGCCGTCGCTACCCCGGTGGCGCTGGTGATGCAGGCCGCGACGGAGGATACCGATATACCGGTGATCTTTTCCGCAGTGTCCGATCCGGTGGGCGACGGGCTGGTTGCAAGCATGGAGGCACCGGGAGGCAATGTGACAGGAACCTCTGACGCGCTGGATACACCGACAATTATGCAGCTGATCAAGGCGGCAAATCCGAACCTGAGCAAGCTGGGCCTTCTCTATGACACCGCACAGAGCTCCTCAAGACAGGCGATCGCGGACGCAAAGGCATGGTGCGATGCGAACGGAGTTACCTATGTAGAGAAGATGGGATCTTCCACGGACGATGTGATTCTTGCGACCCAGTCTCTGATTGCGGATGGCGTGGACGCGGTATTTACTCCGTCCGACAACACGGTTATGACGGCGGAGCTCTCCATCTATGAGCTGCTTGAGGAGGCGAAAATTCCGCATTTCGGCGGGGCGGACTCCTTTGCGCTCAACGGCGCGTTCTGCGGCTACGGCGTGGATTATGCGAACCTCGGCATCGAGACTGCGGATATGGTTGTGGATCTGCTGGTGAACGGGAAGGATACGGCGAGCATGCCGGTGAGAACCTTTGACAACGGAATTGCGACGGTCAACACCGAGATTTGCGAAAAGATCGGTTATGATCTTGAGACGATCAAGACTGCCTTCGAACCGTTCTGCAATTCGTTCCGGGAGATCCAGACCGCGGAGGAGTTTGAATAAAAGGTATTTGAGAGTGAAGGAGACTTGTCATGTTCATTACGTGGGCGCTGATCCAGAGTGCGCTTGAGCTGGGTCTGATCTATGCGCTGATTGCACTGGCGCTGTTTTTGACCTATTCGATGCTGAATGTGTGTGACCTGTCCACGGACGGCTGCTATACCATGGGAGCCGCCGTGGGCGCAGTTGTCGCGATGGCCGGGCATCCCTTTTTGGCATTTCCCGCGGCGATGGCCGCCGGGATCTGCTCGGGGGCTGTCAACGCCTTTTTACAGACCAGAATGAAGGTGGAGAGCATGCTGGCGGGAATTATCGTGAATACGGGGCTGTACACCATCAACATTCTCATTATGGGAAAGGCGGCGCTCAGCCTAAACAGCACGCCCACGGTGTTCACGATGATGAAGAGCGCGCTTGCAAATACAGTGCTTGCGAATTACTACAAGCTGATTGTTGCGCTGATTTTTGTGGCGGTGCTTGCGGTGCTGCTGCTGTTGTTTCTCGGTACGCGCCTGGGATTGTCGATCCGCGCCACCGGAGACAACATTGACATGGTCAGGAGCTCCTCGATCAATCCGGTCTTTACCACCACGGTTGGACTGTGCATCGGCGGGGCGATGACGGCGCTGGCGGGATGTCTGCTCGGCGAATATCAGAAGTCCGTGGATATCAACATGGGCACCGGCATGGTGACGGTTGCGCTTGCCTCCCTGATTATCGGGGAGACACTGGTGGGAAGACGATCCATCGGCATTCGCGCGGCCGGCGTAATTTTCGGCTCGTGTCTGTACCGGGTTATTGTTGCAATCGCACTGCGCTTTTCACTCCCGGCGTCGGCGCTCAAGCTGGTGTCGGCGGTGATTGTCGCAATTGCAATCTCCATGCCTGCGATCAAAGAGATAATCGCGCTCCGGCGCACCAGACGCGCGGCGCTGAAAAAGCATGAGGAGCTGATGAGAGAGAGGGGGCGCGGCAAATGTTAGAACTGATTGATGTCTCCAAGACCTTTAATCGCGGAACGGTCAATGAGCGGGTCGCGCTGAATCATTTGAATCTGAAGGTGGAGGACGGGGATTTTGTCACGATGATCGGCTCGAACGGCGCCGGGAAATCCACCACCTTCAACGCCATTTGCGGCAATTTCTATGTGGACGAGGGATTTGTGGAGCTGGACGGCGAGGATATCACGTTTGTGCCCGAGCACAAGCGGGCCAAATACATTGGGCATTTGTTTCAGGACCCCATGAAGGGGACGGCTCCCCACATGACGATTGAGGAGAATCTGGCGATTGCGTATCTGCGTGCATCCCGCGGACAGAACGCGTTTCTAAGCCGCGTGAGCAAAAAGGACAAGGAGCGATTCCGGGAGGCGCTCTCCAGGCTGAACATGGGCCTTGAGGATCGAATGAAAAACCCGGTGGGACTTTTGTCCGGCGGACAGCGGCAGGCGCTGACGCTTCTCATGGCGACGCTTGTAACTCCCAAAATTCTGCTCTTGGATGAGCATACGGCGGCGCTGGATCCCCAGACGGCGGAGAAGGTGCTCTCGCTCACCAAGGAGATTGTGGAGGAGCGAAGCATCACCTGCATGATGGTGACGCACAATATGAATCAGGCGCTCGAGGTTGGAAACCGCACGCTGATGATGAACGACGGGAAAATTGTTCTGGATATTAAAGGTGAAGAGAGGAGCAGTCTGTCGGTTCAGATGCTCCTTGAGAAGTTTGCTGTGGGCGCCGGCGAAGAGCTGGACAATGACCGAATCCTGCTCTCCACCGCAAAGGAAAAGCGCCCGTGACTACAGCTTCTTTACGAACAGTGCGCGGATTGCGTTCAGCACGGCAAGGATCATGACACCCACATCGGCAAAGATGGCAACCCACATGTTGGCGATGCCAATGGCGCCGAGTGCGAGGCAGATCAGCTTGACGCCGATTGCAAATACAATGTTCTGGTACACAATCCCAAGGCATTTGCGGGAAATTTTGATTGCCTTGGAAATCTTCAACGGGTCATCGTCCATCAGGACGATATCGGCCGCTTCAATTGCGGCGTCAGACCCCATAGCGCCCATGGCGATTCCAATGTCTGCGCGGGAGAGAACCGGCGCGTCATTGATCCCGTCTCCGACGAATGCAAGCTTTGCGTTCGTCGTTTTCTTTTCCAGCAGCTCCTCCACCTTTGCAACCTTGTCGGAGGGAAGAAGCTCGCTGTAAACCGTGTCGATTCCCAGCTCCTTTGCGACTGTTTCCGCCACCGGCCCGGCATCTCCGGTGAGCATGACGGTTTTGACGACGCCCGCTGAGTGCAGGCGGCGGATCGCGTCCTTTGCATGGGGCTTGATTACGTCGGAAATCACGATATGTCCGGCGTACTCGTTGTCAATTGCGATGTGGATGATGGTGCCGGTGTGATGGCAGGGAATGTGCGTCACACCCAGCCGGTTCATCAGCTTGTCGTTTCCGGCGGCGACGGATTTGCCGTCCACCACCGCGATGACGCCGTTTCCGCTGATCTCCTGAATGTCGGTCACGCGGGAGCGGTCCGGCTCCGCACCGTAGGCTTTCAGAAGACTCTTGCTGATAGGATGCGAGGAGGCGCTTTCCGCGAGTGCCGCGTACTCAATCAGAGTCTCCTCGGGCAGGTCGTTGTGATGAATCGCATTGACCTCAAACACGCCCTGTGTCAGCGTGCCGGTCTTGTCGAACACGACACAGTCCGTCTTGGAGAGAGTTTCCAAGTAGTTGGAGCCCTTGATCAGGATGCCCTCTTTGCTCGCGCCGCCGATTCCGGCAAAAAAGCTCAGCGGAATGCTGATGACCAGCGCGCAGGGGCAGCTGATCACGAGGAAGGTCAGCGCGCGGTAGAGCCAGGTGCCCCAGTCGGCGGAGAGCCCAAGGGCGGTCATGCGGACAATGGGCGGCAGAACGGCGAGCGCCAGCGCGGCATAACACACGGCGGGCGTGTAGATGCGCGCAAATTTGGAGATGAAATCCTCGGACTTTGATTTGCGGGAGCTGGCATTTTCAACCAGATCCAGGATTTTGGAGACGGTGGACTCACCGAATTCCTTTGTTGTCTGAATCCGCAGGACGCCTGTCATGTTGATGCAGCCGCTGATGATTTCGTCGCCTGCCTTTGCGTCGCGGGGCAGGCTCTCTCCGGTCAGGGCGCTGGTGTTCAGGCTGGATGTGCCCTCGATGATAATGCCGTCAATCGGAACCTTTTCTCCCGGCTGCACGATAATGATGCTGCCGATGGCCACCTCGTCGGGGTCAACCCGCTCCGGTTTCCCGTCGCGCTCAATGTTGGCATAGTCCGGACGGATGTCCATGAGCTCGGAGATGTTGCGGCGGCTCTTTCCCACCGCATAGCTCTGGAACCACTCGCCCACCTGATAGAAAAGCATGACGGCGATTGCCTCCAGATAGTCGCCGTTCTCGTAGATTGCCAGCGCCAGCGCGCCGACCGTTGCGATTGCCATCAGGAAATTTTCGTCGAATACCTGCCGGTTTTTGATTCCCCGCCAGGCTTTGCGCAGGATGTCATAGCCGATGATCAGGTAATCGATCATATAGGCACAGAGGCGGAGCCAGCGCCCGGCGGATGCGAAGGTGTAGGAGTCAATCCGGTCAAACGCCTCTGCGGGAACAAACTGCAGCCCGATCATGATTGCGGCGGCGACAAGAATGCGGATTAACATTTTTTTCTGTTTTCTGGTCATAGCGTGGCCTCCTTCAAGGAATGTGTGTAATCATCAAATATAGATTTCGCACTCCTCCTCCACTTTCCTGCAGCTTTTTAGAACCTCCTGCATGACAGCCTTCTCGTCCGCACCCTCCTCGAACTCCACGCTCATCTTGAGTGCCATGAAATTCACGGTGGCATCCTTCACGCCTGCGGTCTTCTTTGCGGCCTCCTCCATCTTGTTTGCGCAGTTGGCACAGTCTACCTCGATTTTGTACGTTTTCTTCATGGTATTCTCTCCTTTTCTCAATAAATTAAACGATTGCTTAATTGTTTAAACAAAGTATAATCCATCAGATGGAAAATGTCAAATCTTTTTTCGGCTTTATTTGTGAAATCGTTCCGGCTGTGTTATACTTCAATTCAGAAAAGACACAGGAGGGAGTTTCGTATGACAGAGGAAAGACTGCCGCATCACCACGGAAATGAGGAAGAATGCGGGCATTTGCGGGGGCAGTTGGAGCGCGCCGGGGACTTTAAGGCCGTGGCGGATGTCTTCAAACAGCTCAGCGACACCAGCCGCGTCCGCATTTTCTGGCTGCTCTGCCACTTTGAAGAGTGCGTGATCAATATCTCCGCGCTTGTGGATATGACGAGTCCCGCCGTGTCGCATCATCTGCGCCAGCTTAAGGCCAGCGGATTGATCACAAGCCGCAGGGAGGGCAAGGAGGTTTACTACCGGGCGGCTGACACGGAGCAGAGCCGGCTTTTGCATCTGGCGATTGAGAAAACGATGGAGATTGCCTGTCCGAGGGCGGACATGATTGACGCAAACCGAAGCGCAGGAAAGGAAGAGTAGGGATATGGGAAGGATTATTGTTCAGGAGGAGACGACAAAAGATCCAATCAGCCTGATCGGCAGGGAGGCCGGCGTGTGCTGGGGCGGCAATATTCAGGACGCAGAGAAGAATTATCGGCGCGGCATCGACTGCCTTGTCTCCGGCCATGGCCGGACATGGGAGTACCCGCAGGTGTATCTGGTTCTCGACGGCTATTCCGCGCGTGTAATCCGCGAGCTTTACACGCACATCGGAGGCGGTCCGACGAGGCTGCAGGCATCCACCCGCTACATTAATTATGAAAAGGGCTTCGGCTATGTAATTCCGCCGAAGATCGCGCAGGACGCGGCGGCGAAGGCGGTCTACGAGGAGGCCATGAAGGGGATTTTAAGCGCCATGCAGGAGCTGGAGAAGCTGGAAATGCCGAGGGAGGATATCGGTATGCTTTTGCCGCTTGGCATGGAGAGCAAGGTGGTTTTGCGCACGAATCTGCGCAATCTGGTCGATATGTCGCACCAAAGGCTGTGTACAAGGGCATACTGGGAATTTCAGCAGCTCATGCGGGATATGATGGCGGCGCTTGCCGCGTACTCCCAGGAGTGGAGCTATCTGGTAGAGCACTATTTTGTGGCAAAGTGCGAGCTGACGGGTTTCTG
>JAFLRQ010000025.1 GCA_022511395.1 Agathobacter sp.
AATGTTTCAATCACATTGCAAATCCTCTAAAATACTGATTTTATCGCCATGAAGCCCACTACAGCATCTCTCACCCAACATGAACATTGCGAAACATTTCGATAACATTGCGAACATTACTACAACATTGCAACAACATTTCGATACTCAACGCATCTCGCGCAAAACCACAAAAACAAAACACCCGCCCGGCCAAGCGGCCGGACGGGCGTCCGTCACTCATATATGATTTTGTGAATGGTATTGAGTGCGAGGCCATATTCTACTGCCAGCTCCTCCATATCCGCACCGGCAAGGAATTTCTCCCGAATTTTCTGATTGCGCTGCAGATAATAGGCCTTGGAGCCGTTGTTTGTTCCCCACTCCTTCTTGGGGGTCGCTTTAGGGATATAGAGAAGCTCGCCCTCTATGTAGCTCTGGAGCTCCTCCAATAGTTCCCTCGGTAAAATTTCTGCTGCATTCCTGTATTTCATATCGCCGCTCCTTATTCCAAATAGTTTGTGATAAGGTGCAGAATGCGCAGGTATGTGTCACAGCTTCCCCGTCAGGTAAACCGGCGAAACTGTAACGGGTACTGTCAAGCCCATACAGAATGTACTACATGCCCGCTATTCTGCATGGGCACTCCCTTTCTTGCATACGATCTCCATAACGTTCCATTTCTCGCTCATAGTCATCAACTCCTTTCCAATTGATTCGTTTTTTCTATAATCAGTCAGCTCCGCAGAATATGCCGAAGCTCCGGATAGCTTTTTACCCTCAGCACATACTGTTCGTCGGATTTCACCAGCGCAAGCAGAAAAACGCGCAGCTTCCGCAGTCTCGCATGTCGGCCGAGTCCCGGGTGCTCCCGCATCATATTCAGGAAGACGCAGATCCACAGCTTGTAATCCTCGTGCCCGCAGTAATGCAGGTAAGACCGGTTGTGGATATCCCAGGGCTTCAGCCCGGCATAATGCGTGCCAAAGACGGAATGAAGGCTGGGAAAGCTGTTGAAGCTCGCATAGCGGATATCCAGATTGTGCCATTTCCCGGAGAGCTTGTAGGTCATATACTGCATGTCCGGCCATGGGAATGTGGAAATCAGCGCCCTGGTTTCCTCTGTGCTGATATCTGCCTCGATTTCGCGGTACGGTATGGTGTCCGAGTCAAAGATATAGATCGCCGAATTGACGCCGAGATTGCGCGGGTCTGTTTTCACCCGGTCGGTAATCTCCTTTGGAATATCGGCCTTCGGCGGTATCTGCCTGTACACATCATACCATATCCACTCGCCCTCTGCGTTCCGCCCGACGGCGTGCTCCTTTTTTTCATTTAATATGCCGCTGGGGGCCGGATAGCGGCACAGCTCTGCATAATTTCTGAGAGGCAGAAGGTCGGAGTCGCAGATAATGATTTTCTCGTATTTTCGCTTTTCCCTCTGCAGGACATCCAGCACAGCGTACCGCGTGAAAAGCTTTTCCCTGTCTCCTCTCTGTTTCTTATTTTGATTTTCTACCCTCGTCTGCCTGACCCGGAATACATAATCGTACTGGCTTTGGATCGCGCGGATGCATTCCGCGGGAATATCGTCCGCGACGGTGCAGATCAGATCCGCGTCGATGTTCTGCTTGCGCAGCGTGTAGGCAAAGGTCAGAATGCCGGGCAGATAGCGGTCACTCCCGATGAGGAAGGTGCAGTAGGCGTAGCGCTTGTCTTGTTTCATATGGACATTTTACACAGCGCAAACGCCGCCCTTCAAGGGGGAGAACAATTATAGTCAAAGTATCAAAGAATCTGCACACAAAAATTCGGATGCATCAGTTCTGCATCCGAATCTCTTCCTCTGTCACCATTGGATAGCACACAAGGCTGTTTCCGTCCAAATTTTCCCGGTGCATATCGACGCCGGTGATCGCGTGGTTGTCGTAGGTCGTGTAGTAGTAAATCCCCTTGCTGCAATTACAGCAGGAGGTATAGATTGTGATTTCGTATTTGCCGTCCTCTAAGAGGCAGCAGCCTCTCTGCTGGTCAACGGAGCCCAAAATATGGAAAAACTGGCTCACGCTCTCACGCTCGCCCTCCCCCGACAGGGAGTTCATTTTCGTGAAAGCCACCCGGACAAAGCGGGATTGCGAGGACAGGTCACCCGGCAGCCCAATGGCGCCCATCCCCCGGCTGTATCTCTGCAGCTCCAGTCCCGGGGCAAAGGTGTTGGCGGGTGATCCGTTGGTCAGTCCCATATAGTTGTTGAGCTGGAACATCTGCAGATCAAACGGCGGGTTGTTGGTCAGAACTCCCACCGGATTGTCATAGATTTTGATGCCGTCCCGCACGGACTCAACCGTGATCGCGCCGTCCTTGTCCGCAATGATCCAGTGGAGCTGCGCCACCGGCAGGCGGTCGCTGAACGGCGTGTTGGTCAGGTTTATCCTCTCTATCAGGGCGCGGGCCTCAGAGACATCCGCGCACTGGCTGAGTATCCATGGGATCAGCTCAAACTGCGCGATATTGTCCCTGCCCTCCACCGGCTCAAAGTAGTGCGCGTTTCCGACAAAATTCAGTCCCGCAATCGCCAGCCCTTTTTCGTTTGCGGCCTCGTAAAAAAGCGGATAATCCTCTGCCACATGCGCCGTTCCGATGATGGCATAATGATTGCCGATGGTCTTCTCATTCCGAAACGCAAACCGATAGTTGCGCGGCACAATCACGATGGTCTCGCCATAGGAAAATTCATAGTCCAATGTTCTTCCGAAGTAAAAATCACGTGTTTTGTAGGTCGCAGCCGTACACATAGACCCTCTCCCTTTTGCTCAAATTATTTGCCCAATTTCTCCGGCACCCCGATGACGGCGTAATATGCTTTTTTGGGTGTAAAATCCTTCTCAAAGAGCAGCGGATAGCTCTTTTCCCGCCGGAAACCGGTCAGCCATGACGCATCGTCGTGCAGGCCCCAGAGGGTGACGTTCGTCACATTTGCAATCCCGCTCTTCTTGACCCGAAGAAGGATCGTAAAGAGCTGCTCGTACCGCTCTGCCAGCGCGTCCATGGATGCCTCGGACGGGTCCGCATTGTGAATGTCAAGCTCCGTGATGTTGAGCTCCAAACCGGTTGCGCCATAGATTTCAACCGTCTTCTCGTATTCCTCCATGGCCGGATCGTTCATGAGCAGATGCGACTGCATGCCCATACCGTCCACAAGCTTCTCCGCCATAAGCGGTTTTAAAATCTTCTCCATGATGATATCGCGTTTCCACGCCTCATAGGTCGTGTAGTCATTGTAGAATAACGAGACCCCCTGGGCACAGTATTTCCGCGCATAGCGGAACGCATACATGAAAAAGTCCTCGCCCACAGTTTCTGTCCATAGGGACTTGCGCAGGTCGCCGTCGTTCACTGCCTCGTTCACCACATCCCACGCATAGACAATGCCCGGATATTCGTGCTCCACCAACTGTACGACAGAACGGATATAGCACTCCATGCGGGCAAGCATGGTCTCCCTGTCCGCCAGCGGCGCCTCCCAGCTGTCCTCGTAGTTCTTGCTGAAAAACCATCTGGGCGTCTGGCCGTGCCACACCAGCGTGTGGCCGCGCACCAGAAAGTGGTTCTCTTTGGCAAAGTCTAGCATTCCCCTGATACGCTGGCTAAGATGAACTGCGGGAGATCTGTCGTGCGCCTTCGGGTCTCTCAAATTTTCCTCCCGATCCAGAAAACCCTCCGGCTTCATCTCGTTTTCGCAGGTAAAAGTATGATACTCTTTGCTCATATTTTCCAATGTCCTTGGATCGGAAAGCGCCCACCCCGGCAGCGCTACCCCCATTTTAAAATACGGCCCGTAAACCTCTTTCAGACTCATGTTCTCTCCTCCCTTTCCTGTCCTCTATTGATTTTCATGTTTGTTTTTCTTCTTGAAGATTTTGTATTTTCTGTTCAATATCAGCAGAAGAATCAGCGCGCACACCCCTGTGATCAAAAGGTACGGCAGCAGGTAAACCAGCACAAACAAGCCTTTCTCGGCAAAGCCAAAGAAGCTGTCCCACGAATCATGGAATACTGAGCTCAGGCGCTGCGCAAATGTGTCTGTCTGCACCGGCTCTGCGCGGTATTCCTTGACCTCATGGATGGTGACATCCACATAGGAGTAGGCAACATCCGTCTCAATCTTGCTCATGCGCGTCTTGAGCCTTGCAATCTCAATCTCAATATTTGTGAGCTCCCGCTCCACCTCAATCGCGTATGCCTCGTCCTCAATGGTCGTTAAGAGCTTGAGATAGCGCTCCTGCTTTGCCTCATAAATTGCCAGCGTTGTCTTGGCATCACGGTACTCCGTGCTGACATTCTCCACGTTGGCGACGCGGCTTCTCAGGTCCCCGATTCCGGCCACGCCTTCGGTGAAGGACTTATAGCTGCCGCTCGGAACCCGGACAGTGGCGCTGTAGTTGTGCCACACCTGCTGATCCTTCCGGTAGTAGTTCACATTCCCCTGGTCATCGCTGTAGCGCTCATTTTCGACAAATCCGCCGTACGTTTCCAGAAGGCTTCGAAAATCCGTCACCGCCCTGTCAAATTCCAGCACGTCAATACTCATGCTGCATCTGTAGACCAGCATTTCCAGATCGATGTCACGCTTGGCCGTCTGCTGCGCACCCTCCTCACCGGATTCGTACTGGTCCGCGCCGTCGCCGACCGCGTCCGGCTTATTGTAATCCTCCTGCCCGTAACTCAAGTTTGGCGAGCTATAATCATACCCGCTGCTCTCTGAGCCGCCTGAGCAGCCGGTGAGGCACATCATCAGTCCCAGTATCAATACTGCCGTAATTTTTCTTCTCATCCTTCATCCCCTATGTTCTTTTACTCGCGCCACCGGTTGGCCGACTCGTACTGCTGTCTCGTGCGGAGCACATTCGCCAGATCGTCATAGCGGGTCTGCAAATTCCCCTCCGGAATCACCGTGTCCAGCACAACCGCCATGGTGTCAATCATGCTGTCTGTGATGTCGTTGCGCATCGAGACAAGTATGCGGTAACGCTTCTCAATGCTGTCAGTCTCCAGAAAGGCCATCAGCCTCGGGTCGATTCCGTCTGCATTGCCTGCGCCATCGTCCGCCTTTTCCTCCTGCTCCCCGCCAGAGACCTGCACCCGCTCAAACCGGTACTGCTGTTTCGCCTCCGGGTATTTCTCGTGATCCACTTCGCTGACAAACATCTCAAGCGGTCTCGCGTAGACTCCAAAATCGCCGTACAGCGCCTGATAAATCACCAGCTCCTCTCCGGTCTCTGAATGTTTTGCCACTGTAACAATCTGGTACAGCTTATCTTTAAAGTGTCGGTATAGCTCTCCCGGTATTGGCCTGTATTCCATTTTCTTTCCTTCTTTCTGTCTCTAACTATGTTGTCGTTTACCCGGGGACGGTAATTTTGGCAAGGAAATCCTGTGCCTCCCCGATAAAATCCCTCTCAAAGCTGAGATTGCCGTCGTAACCCTTGACCATCAGATCCGATACAGTCCCAAGACTGCTCTCCGCCTCCACCGGCGGTCTTGGCTCCTCGTGCATCCTTTTGTGTTCTTCCCGCTCACGCTCCACGTAGCCTGCCACCGCAGAGGACACCTTCTCCGAATGTCCGTGCCCGGATTCCATCTCCTCAAGCGTGTTATCCTGCGCGGCAAACCGCTTGGAGTTCGCCTTCGCCCGCTCCACGATATCCGGCTGCGCCATACTTCTCTGCCGGTTCGCACCCAAATCCTGATTGGACGCTGCCGGACGTGACGGCACATAAGTACTCTGAGATCGGTTCGACTGGCGCACCTTCTGCGTTTTCTGACTCTGCTGTGTCTGCTGCACCTGCTGATACGACCGTGTCTGCTGTGCCTGCTGCATCATCTGCCTGTACGCCTGCTGCGGGCTTTGTCCCTTATCTCCCTTGTCGGCTGCTTTTTTTATGGTCGACATAACGATGATCATAACGAAAAAAAACCAGACCAAATAAAGCAAACTCCCACCACCTTTCTAATTTAACAGCTCTCCCAAAATCCACTCGGCGCGCACACTGGCCGGCCGCTGCTCGCCCGGCCGGTTCCAAAGTATCCCGAGCTGCTCCGCCTCGCCGCGGCTTTTTCGGTCTCCGTGCTTTAAGAGCTCCTCCATCCGGCTGTCCGCCCTTGGGATCGCCTCCAGCACCAGCTCCTCAATCGGCGCGTACAGCTCCTCCCGGTACACCTGCTCCACCTTTGCCAGACGCTCCGCAGGCGGCAGATTCACAAGCTCCTCATCTGTGTGTCCCTGATAGAAATAGGCCAGCTGCGTGAGATCCGGACGGATTTTCTCCAGATTCTCGCGGGTCAGCGACAGGAGGTTCTCAATCTCGCTCTGCAAAAGCAGGCGCTGATCCTCCTGCTCCAACGCTTTCAGCCCTAATCTCAGTATGCTGTCGTAGGTGGAATGGAATTCACGATCCTCGCGGCTGATCAAAAATTCATTGTCAAAGCTGCCCTGCAGCCGTTTCAGCTCCTTCAGGGCATCCGCAAACTCCTTCTGCTCCCTCCGGTCAGCCACAGTGTCCTGCACAAGCTGTTTTTCCATGCCCTTTGCCAGCTCCTCAACCCGCGTTGTCGTGGTTCGCGCGTTGTGGTACTGCTTGCGCATGTCGGGCAGCTGCTTTAACAGCTTCTCGTATTTTTTCTGCCACTGCTTTAATTTGTTTTTGTCGCAGCCCGCCGCAAGCAATGCCTCGCGAACGACGCTCCAATCTTCTTTTTCCATCATTTGTTTTCCCCCCGCATCATTCTCATTATATATGACTTTACCGAAAATATCTACATAAAAAATTGATGCGTGCGCTTTTCTGTGTTACAATCCAATTGTTTAAGGAGATTTTTATGCTGACGTATGATGATGCACTGAATTTGAATTATTATAAGCTGGCTTCTTTTACCGGCTGGATGAACGGAATGCGCTTCCTCATCCGGCGGGAGACGCCGGACGAGGGAGATGCCATATTCCATGCGTGGGTCTGGCCGGGACCCTATATTTTTGACCTGACTCCCGATGAGCGCAAAATGGATTTTACGGCGCCCTTTTCGGCGGACGGAAAGCGCGGGATCGTCGACTGGATCAACGAACAGTATGAATCCCACCCCGAGCTTTGGAGCCAGACCTCCAAGCCAATGGAGTAAACGGATTACAGGTTTTTCACTGTCGCAATATCCACCGGGGTCAGCCTGCCGTCTGCCGTCTCTAAGGACAGCGCCAGCGCGTTCGCCGTATCCATGGAGGTGATGCAGTACACGCCGGTCTCTATTGCGTTGCGGCGGATCAGAAAGCCGTCCCGGCTCTTGTCTCCGTTGCCCTGCGTCGGAGTATCGATGACAAGGTCAATCTTGTGTCCCAGAATCAAATCCATCACGTTTGGAGATTCCTGCGTGATCTTGTTGACGCGCAGCGCCTTCACACCGTGCTCATTCAGATATTTTGCCGTGCTCCTTGTCGCGTAGATCTTGTAGCCCAGCGCCTCAAAGCGCCGCGCTACATCCACGGCCTCCGGCTTGTCCGCATCCTTCACGGTCATGATCATCTGCTTATGCTTCGGAAGTACAATCCCCGCCCCAAGAAATGCTTTGTACAATGCCTCATTGAAGGTTTTCGCAATCCCCAGGCACTCGCCGGTGGACTTCATCTCCGGACCCAGGCTGATCTCCGCGCCCCGGAGCTTTTCAAAGGAGAATACCGGCATTTTGATGGCAATATAGTCCGCCGCCGGAGCCAGTCCCGGCTCGTAGCCCATGCCCCGGATTGTCTCGCCCATAATGATTTTTGCCGCGAGATCCACAATCGGGATTCCCGTCACCTTGCTGATGTACGGCACGGTCCGGGAGGAGCGCGGGTTCACCTCGATGACATAGATCTCGTCATCCATGTCGATGAACTGGATATTGATCATGCCGATGACATGGAGGGCATTCGCCAGCCGCTTCGTGTACTCCACGATGGTGTCCTTTGCCTTCGGGCTGATGGAGTGCGCCGGATACACAGAGATGCTGTCGCCGCTGTGGACGCCGGTCCGCTCGATGTGCTGCATGATGCCGGGGATCAGGATATCCGTGCCGTCACAGATGGCATCCACCTCGATCTCCTTGCCCATCAGGTACTTGTCCACCAGAATCGGGTGATCCTGGGCAATGGCATTGATAATGCCGATAAATTCGTCGATCTCCGCATCGTTCCACGCAATCTTCATGCCCTGTCCGCCCAGCACGTAGGAGGGCCGCACCAAAACCGGATAGCCGATGCGGTTCGCGACCTCCTTCGCCTCCTCCGCGGTGAAAACCGTGCCGCCTGCTGCTCTCGGAATCTTCGTCTGCTCCAGAATCTTGTCAAAGAGCTCCCGGTCCTCCGCGGCGTCCACATCCTCCGCTTTCGTCCCGAGAATCGGCACGCCCATCTTCATCAGAGCCTCCGTCAGCTTGATGGCCGTCTGTCCGCCGAACTGCACCACCGCGCCGTCCGGCTTTTCCACATGCACGATGGACTCCACATCCTCCGGGGTCAGCGGCTCAAAATACAGCTTGTCCGCAATATCAAAATCGGTAGACACGGTCTCCGGGTTGTTGTTGACAATGACGGTCTCCCACCCGGCACGGGCAAACGCCCAGGTGCAGTGTACCGAGCAGAAATCAAACTCGATGCCCTGGCCAATGCGGATCGGGCCGGAGCCCAGCACCAGCACCTTTTTCTGCGGATGGGTCTCCAGCGCCTCGTTCTCACTGCCGAAAACGCTGTAATAGTAAGGGGTCTCCGCCGCAAACTCCGCCGCGCAGGTGTCCACCATCTTGTACGCCGCCACAATGCCGCCTGCATAGCGCATGTCTCTGATTTCCTTCTCCGTCTTTCCGGTGAGCTCTGCAATGACACAGTCCGGAAACTCAATGCGCTTTGCCTCCTTTAAGAGCTCAGCCGACAGCTCCTCCGTCTTCAGCCGCTCCTCCATCTCCACAAGGATCGCAATCTTGTCAATAAACCAGTGGTCAATCCTGGTAATCTCGTGAATCCGTTCATAGGAGAGTCCCCGGCGCAGCGCCTCGGCGATCACCCAGATCCGCCGGTCATCCACCACGGCGAGCTGTGCCTCCAGCTCCGCTCCTGACAGGGCACTGAAATCATAGGAAAGCAGTGAGTCCACATGCTGCTCCAGCGAGCGGATTGCCTTCATCAGTGCGCCCTCAAAATTGTCACATATGCTCATGACCTCGCCGGTGGCCTTCATCTGAGTGCTCAGCGTCCGCTTTGCGGTCAGGAATTTGTCAAAGGGCAGCCGCGGGATTTTCACCACGCAGTAGTCCAGCATAGGTTCAAAGCTCGCATAGGTCTTCCGGGTGATTGCGTTCTTGATCTCGTCCAGCGTGTAGCCCAGCGCAATCTTCGCCGTCACCTTTGCAATGGGATATCCCGTCGCCTTGGATGCAAGCGCGGAGGAGCGCGACACTCTGGGGTTGACCTCGATCACGCAGTATTCAAAGGAATCCGGGTTCAGCGCATACTGCACATTGCAGCCTCCGGTGATCTGCAGCTCATTGATGATATTTAGGGCGGAGCTCCTCAGCATCTGGTATTCCTTGTCGCTCAAGGTCTGCGAGGGTGCCACCACAATGGAATCTCCGGTGTGAACACCCACCGGATCAATGTTCTCCATGTTGCAGACCGTAATGCAGTTGCCCTTTGCATCCCGCATGACCTCGTACTCGACTTCCTTCCAGCCTGCAATGCAGCGCTCCACCAGCACCTCCCCCACGCGGCTCAGACGAAGCCCGTTGGTCAGAATGTCCACCAGCTGCTGCTCATCCCTCGCGATGCCGCCGCCGCTTCCGCCCAGCGTGAAGGCCGGCCGAAGCACCACGGGATAGCCGATGGTGTTTGTAAAACGGATGCCCTCCTCGACGGAATGCACCACCTGGGAGGCCGCGCAGGGCTCTCCGATTTTTTCCATGGTGTCCTTAAATGCCTGGCGGTCCTCTGCCTTAAAAATGGTTTCAGCCGTGGTTCCAATCAGCCTGACTCCCTGCTCCTCCAGAAAACCGCTCTCCGCCAGCTCCATGCCCAGATTGAGCCCCGCCTGGCCGCCGAGGGTCGGCAGTACACTGTCCGGTTTCTCTTTGCGGATGATCTCCTTGAGCACCTCCAGAGTGAGGGGCTCAATGTACACCTGATCCGCAATCTGCTTGTCCGTCATGATGGTGGCCGGGTTTGAATTGACCAGACAGACCTCCACACCCTCCTCCTTTAAGGAGCGGCATGCCTGCGTTCCCGCGTAGTCAAACTCCGCCGCCTGACCGATGACAATGGGGCCGGAGCCGATCACTAATACTTTTTTGATGTCGTAATTTCTTGGCATTACCGTCCACCTCCCATCATCTCGACAAATCGGTCAAACAGATATCCGGAATCCTGAGGCCCCGGGCAGGCCTCCGGGTGAAACTGCACGGTGAAAATATTTTTTCCCACATAGGACAGTCCCTCGTTCGTCCCATCGTTCACATTCACAAAGGCAGGCACCGCCACCTTCGGGTCCAGCGTGTCCGTATCCACCACATAGCCGTGGTTCTGTGAGGATATGTACACCCTCCCGGTGGCAAGATCGCGCACCGGATGGTTTCCGCCCCTGTGCCCGTACTTCATCTTGTGGGTGTCCGCTCCGGTGGCCAGCGCCATGAGCTGGTGTCCCAGACAAATTGCAAAAATCGGCACATCACCGGCATACAATTTCCGGATCTCCTCGATAATCTCCGTGCACTCCTTCGGGTCTCCCGGCCCGTTGCTCAGCATAATGCCGTCCGGATTTTTGGACAGGATCTCCTCTGCCGTGGTATGCGCCGGGTAGATTGTGACCTCGCACCCCCTTTGATGCAAGGATTTTGCAATGTTGTTCTTTGCGCCAAAATCCAGAAGCGCCACCTTTTTCCCCTTGCCCTTTAACACGGTTTGCTCTGTGCAGGTCACCCGGTCCACCACATTTCCGGTCGTGTAGGCCCTAAGCCGCGGGATAATCTCATCCATGGAGTAATTCTCGTTCGTCGTGATCATGCCGTTCATTGTGCCCTTTTCCCTGAGTATCTTGGTGAGGGCACGGGTGTCAATCCCCGCCACTCCCGGAATATCATATTTAATTAAATAATCCTGAATACTGCCTTCCGAACGGAAGTTGCTGTGATTGCGGGACAGCTCCCGCACAATATAGCCATCCGGCCATGGATGTGAGGACTCCATATCAGGAGTGATTCCGTAATTGCCAATCAGGGGATAGGTCATAACCACGGCCTGTCCCGCATAGGAGGGATCTGTGAGCACCTCCAGATAACCGGTCATCGAAGTGTTGAAGACAATCTCACTGACCACTTCCCGGGTGGAGCCTATGCTCTGCCCGGCAAACACAGTGCCGTCCTCCAGTATCAAAAACGCTTTCATGATTTATCCCGCCTTTCCTGTTTCTGCTCCCCCAAACATTACCTTCCCCATAACATTTCAGAGCCTTCACAGTTCCCCTGCGTCTACATAAAGTAGCTGATCATATAGGTCAAAACCGCCATCATGCACAGCCCAAGCCCCCCGACCAGAGTGCCAATGAACCATCCCTCCGGAATCGGCTTCACCTCATAGTGCACCTCGGCCGCCGCCTTTGCTTGCATGGGGACAAATGGGGCATTCATAGGCAGCAGGCAGTTTGAAACCCGAAATCCGTTCTGCCGAAAATACATGTTCACCTCCGGCGGCATTACATTCACCGTGACAACCGCTCTCTCCAAAGAATCCTTCGCATAGCTTTTCATGGCGCGCAAAAGCTGCTTTCCATACCCGCGGCGCTGGCAGACGGGCAGCACGTACAGCATTGTAATATGTCCCTCACTCTGCATGCCGGACACCGCAACAAGCCGCCCCTGGTCAAAAATACCCCACAGCATAAGCCGCCCCTGTTCCATGAGCATAAGCAAATGCTCCTCCGTCACATATTCCTCAAAATATCTGACAGACTCCGCAGACCGCATCATCGGCCGCAGACATCTGTCGAACACGCCTCTGGCCAGCTGCACGGCCATCGGCAGATGTTCCGCCGTCAATCTCTGCTCTCTCATCCTTCACTCTCCAACAGCCGCTCCTTCAGCCCGCTGTATCGTTTCTGCTCCATGTTGTTCTCGATCATCTGACCGAATGTCTCATCGTTCCCGACAATTGTAACACATTTTTTTGCTCTTGTAACTGCTGTATATAATAAATTTCGATTCATCAGCATCCGCGGACCGGAAAGCAGCGGAATCACAACCGCCGGATACTCCGAGCCCTGCGATTTGTGGATCGTGACCGCATAGGCCAGCTCCAGCTCCTCCAGCTGTTTGTAGGGATATTCCACGATGCGTCCCTCATCAAAGGAAATTGTCATCATCTCGGCAAAATCGTTGATCTCCTCTATGATCCCCATGTCCCCGTTAAAGATTCCGGTTCCCTTGTCGATCGCAATGCCGTATCGGTTTCGCATCTCCCACTCCATCTGGTAATTGTTTTTTACCTGCATGACCTTGTCCCCCTCGCGGAAAAGCGTGGAGCCGTACTCCTTTTCACGCTTTTTTTCATCCGGCGGATTCAGGTACATCTGCAAAACCGTATTCAGCCGCTCCACGCCGAGAAGTCCCTTGCGCATGGGGGTGAGCACCTGTATGTCGTACTCGGTGGCATCCACAAATTTGGGCAGCTTCTGCTTGATGAGCTGCAGCGTCACATTGATGATTTTGTCAGCATCATACCTCTTTAGAAAGAAAAAGTCCATACTCTGATTGTCGAGCGCCACCATTTCGCCCCGGTTGATCTTGTGGGCATTCACAATAATATCGCTGGTGCTCGCCTGCCGGAAAATCTTTGTCAGCATCACAGTGTGAAAGCGCCCGGAGTCGATGATGTCCCGGAGCACACTGCCCGGTCCGACGCTGGGAAGCTGATCCACATCGCCCACGAGAATCAGGCGCGTCCCCGCCACCACCGCCTTTAACAGGGCGTACATCAGTGAAATATCCACCATGGACATCTCGTCGATGATGATGACATCCGTCTCCAGCGGGTTCTGCTCATTGCGCTCGAACCCGGCGGCACCCTCTGTCCCGCCGTTTAATTCCAGCATGCGGTGAATTGTCCGCGCCTCAAAACCTGTGGTCTCGCTCATGCGCTTTGCCGCGCGTCCGGTGGGCGCTGCCAGAAAGATGTCCAATCCCTCCATCTCAAAATAGCGGATAATGGTGTTGATTGTCGTGGTCTTTCCGGTTCCCGGTCCCCCGGTGATAATTAAAAGGCCGTTTCGCACGCCCTCCTTCACAGCCTCCACCTGATGCTCGTCCAGATCCATCTCTGTCATCTTCTCAATCTGCCGGAGGCGCTCCTCAATCTCGTTATCCGGCACATCATAGCTGATGTCCAGCTGTTCCAGCATGGCCGCCGTGTTTGCCTCCATGTAAAAAAAGGAGCTGGCATAGATCTGTGTCACCTCCCCCGACTGCCGCATGATAATCTTGCGATCCATCGCCAGATTCATGTACTGCCGCTCAATATACTCCGGCTCTATCTCCAGAAGCGCCGAGGCGCGCCGGGTAAGCTCCTGCATCGGAAGATAGGTATGTCCCTCACCCGCTGCCTGCTGCAGGGTATACAAAACGCCGCTGCGCACCCGAAAGTCCGAATCCGTCCGAATGCCGACGCGGGTCGCAATCTCGTCCGCCGTGCGAAAGCCCACGCCCTCGATATCATCCGCCATGCGGTAGGGGTTCTCCCGAACGATCCCGTAGACCTCCTGCCCATATGCCTTGTAGATCTTCACCGCCAGAACCGTGCTGATTCCGTACTGCTGCAGAAACATCATCGCCTGCCGCAGATCCTTCCTGCCGTTGACCTGATCCGCAATCTCCATCGCCTTGTTCCGGCTGATCCCCTTGACCTCCGCCAGACGCTCCGGCTCCTCCTCAATGATGCGGAACGTGTCCTCCTTGAAGCGCCGGACGATCCGTGCCGCCAGCGCAACGCCAACTCCCTTGATTGCGCCGGAGCCCAGATAGCGTTCAATTGCCAGCTCGCCCTCCGGAGCTTTCTCTACGAAGCTTGCCACCTTGAACTGCCGTCCGTAAGTGTGGTGTTCCGTAAACTCGCCGTGTGCCTCGATATTTTCACCCTCCGCAATATCAGAAAATACACCGACACAGGTAAGCTCATCCCCGTCACAGATGAGCACCAGCACGGTGTATCCATTTTCTGAATTGCGGTATATGATGTGGTCAACATAACCACAAATTGTCTCTGATTGCTGTTCTCTCGTCTCGCTACTCAATGCCGTAATTTCTCTTCATCTGTTCGTAAAGCTGCTGAGTCAGGTTCCCTCCGACCTGATCCACCACCTCGTCCGCCACCAGCTCAATGGCCTTGTCCATATAGAGATCCTTGTACTGGGACATGGTGGAATCTTCTTCATCGTCGTTCTTGACGCTCTTTATTGCCTGCTTTATGATCTGCTCCACAAAGTAGGACTCAAAGTCCTTGATGGCAGACTTCAGCTCCTCCTCCGAGGAGTCCGCGGAAATCTTTCTCAGCGAGCTCTGCAGAGAACTCGCGGAAGCTGCGTCCGCGCTTGTCTGTGCACTTGCGTAATTAGATGCAATACCTGCCAGATCCATAAGTCAATCCTCCTAATTATCGTTTCAGCTGATTTGCGGTGTCAAGCATGGAATCTGCAGTCTGGATCGCCTTGGAGTTCAACTCGTAGGCGCGCTGCGCGATAATCATATTGACCATCTCATCCGCAACCTGGACATTGGAAGACTCCAGCCAGCTCTGAAGCACCCTGCTCTGTTTTACCCCCGGGTTTGTACCCTCCTGAATCGGATTTCCGGAGGCCGCCGTAGCCATAAGCTTAGAGGAGGAAAGCTTCTCCAAGCCCGCCGGATTATTAAACTGGTAAAGTGCAATATACTGATTCAGCGGAACAACATTTTTCGTCTCCGGATCACGATAGGAGATCCCGCCGTCCTGATTGAATACCATTGCCTCGGACAAAACGCCCTCCGGAACCATGATCACGCCGCCATCGCGGTCCAGAACAGGACAGCCCTCCGCGTTGGCAAGGATTGTGTTTCCTTCCCCGTCCAGACTCCACGTAAAGTTTCCGCTCCTTGTAAAATAGATCTCTCCGTCAATATCGCGGATTGCAAAAAATCCGTCACCGTCAATTGCGAAATCCGTCTTGATCTCGGTATTCGTAAGAGAGCCCTGCGTATACATGGACATGGTTGCCGCCACGCGGGTTCCAAGTCCCACCTGAGCTCCCACCGGCTTCTGCTCGCCGTTGGCCGTAGTGGTCCTCGTCTGAAGTGTCTGGTAAAGCAGGGACTTGAATTCTACACGTTCCGCCTTATATCCCGTGGTGTTTACATTCGATAAATTGTGGGCAATTGCGTCCACATTCGTCTGCTCTGCAATCATTCCTGTCGCTGCAGTGTAAAGTGCTCGCATCATAGAGCGTTACCTCCTTTTATCTGGGTCTGTTAAGAAACTCGGCCTACGGAATTCGCAGCCTTTTCCAGGGTGCTGTCAATGGAATTGATCACTCTCTGTCCCGCCTCGTAAGCGCGCTGGATCGTAATCATATTTACCATCTCGTTGATCACATTCACGTTGGACGTCTCAAGCACTCCCTGCTCAATCCTTGCATCCGTAGGAATCCGGTTGCCTCCGTCCAGAAGGTTGTAAAGATTTTCTCCGTACTTTTCTATGTAATCGTAATTGTCAAAGTCTGTCAGCCCGATCGTGCCGACCACCTCATCATTCTGTATGACATATCCGAGCTTATTGACCAAAATCTTTTGATTGGGATCCACCCGGATAAAATTCGCCTCACTCGGATCGCCGTTTGCCGCCCCGGTGGCGTTCAGCACGTAATCGCCGTCCTTGGTCACGAGGAAGCCCTCCGTGTTCACGGTAAAGGAGCCGTCCCTGGTGTACTTCGCGGTGGTGTTGCCCTGCTTATCCGTAAACGATATCGCAAAAAATCCATTCCCGTCAATCGCAAGATCCGTAGGATTGTCTGTCACGCGAAAGCTGCCCGGGGTATAGTCCGTATAGACCTGCCCGAGATGGACACTGTAAGAAATCTCGCCAATGTTGCGCGCAATCCCGTAATCGGAGGTATCTTTCAGCTTTACGGCCATCACATCCGCAAAGGTGCGCGAGGTGGTTCCCTCTTTCTTGTAGCCCGTGGTGTTCGCGTTCGCGAGATTGTTCGCCAGAATATCCAGACGCTTCATCTCCGTGATCATTCCGGTATGCGCAGTATATAAACCTTTGACCATAATTACTACCTCCATTTATACTTCTGTAATATTATCGGACGCTTCTCCCGAAAACTTAACCCTCCCAACACAAAAAGTGTGCAAAATTTGCACACTTTTTAAATTGACGGGGAATCCCCCTCATCAATCGTCGTCCTTCTTCCCGGCGAGACACTCCACATATTTGCCGGTTCCGATTGCCACACAGGTCATCGGATGCTCCGCAGTCATGGTGTTAATACCCGTTTTCTCCTCAATCAGCTCCTCCAGACCGCGAAGGAGGGCTCCGCCTCCCGTCAGAACAATCCCGCGATCCGCCACATCGGCCGCCAGCTCTGGCGGAGTCTTCTCCAAAACAGAGTGCACTGCCTCCACGATCTGCATCGTCGGCTCTCTGAGCGCCTCCTCTGTCTCCTCGGAGCTCACGGAAATCGTCCGCGGCAGACCCGTCACCAGATTTCTTCCGCGCACATCCATGGTATCGGTCTGCGGCAGCGGATAGCAGGTGCCGATTTTAATCTTGATATCCTCTGCGGTGCGCTCACCGATCAGAAGATTATGTTTTTTTCTCATATAGCGCACAAGCGCCTCGTCGAAATCATCGCCCGCAATCTTCACGGAAGTGCTGACTACAGAGCCTCCCAGCGAAATTACCGCAATGTCGGAGGTTCCTCCCCCGATATCCACAATCATATTGCCGCAGGGTCTTGCAATGTCGATCCCCGCGCCAATGGCAGCCGCAATCGGCTCCTCGATAATGGCCACTTCTCTGGCTCCGGCCTGATAGGTTGCGTCCTCGACGGCCTTCTTCTCCACCTCGGTCACACCGCTCGGCACGCAGACACTGATCCTGGGTTTGCGGAAGCTCTTCTTCCCGAGCGCCTTTGAGATAAAGTATTTGATCATTTTCTCCGTCACGGTATAATCGGAAATTACGCCCTGACGCAACGGACGAACCGCTACAATGTTGCCCGGAGTCCTGCCGAGCATCAGTCTTGCCTCCTCGCCGATGGCCTTGATTTTGTTCGTGTCACGGTCAAAGGCGACCACGGACGGCTCCTTCAGCACAACGCCTTTTCCTTTAATATATACTAAGATACTCGCGGTACCCAAATCAATTCCGATATCTGATCCAATCATCCCAATGTCCCCTTCTATATACTTTATCCCGATTTCCCGCCCCGACAGAAAACCGCAGTTAGTCATAGTTTAATACATACAGTTTTATTATATACAATTACTTCCATTTTTCAAATACTTTTTTCGGAGAATTGGTAATTTCTTCCCAGTTTCAGGACAGATACGGCTTCAAAAACTGTCCGGTGAATGATTCCGGCACGGCGCATACCTCCTCCGGGGTGCCCCGCGCGATCACGGTTCCCCCGCCGCTGCCGCCCTCCGGCCCCATGTCAATAATGTAGTCCGCCGTCTTGATGACGTCCAGATTGTGCTCAATGACCACCACTGTATTGCCGCCCTCGGAGAGCTTGTGCAGGATTTCCACCAGCTTGTGCACATCCGCAAAATGCAGTCCCGTGGTCGGCTCGTCCAGCACATAGATGGTCTTTCCGGTGCCCCGCCTGCTGAGCTCTGTCGCCAGCTTAATCCGCTGCGCCTCACCGCCGGAGAGCTCCGTGGACGGCTGTCCCAGCTTGATGTAGGAAAGCCCCACATCGTAGAGCGTCTGTATCTTGCGGGAAATGGCAGGCACATTTTTGAAAAATTCCAGCGCCTCCTCCACGGTCATATCCAGCACGTCGTATATGCTCTTGCCCTTGTACCTGACCTCCAGCGTTTCGCGGTTGTACCGTTTTCCCCCGCACACCTCGCAGGGCACATAGACATCGGGCAGGAAATGCATTGCTATTTTCAGAATGCCGTCGCCGCTGCACGCCTCGCAGCGCCCGCCCTTCACATTGAAGCTGAAACGTCCCTTTTTGTAGCCTCTCGCCTTCGCGTCCGCGGTTGCGGCAAACAAATCCCGGATCATGTCGAACACGCCGGTGTATGTGGCGGGATTCGACCGGGGTGTCCGCCCGATGGGAGACTGGTCGATATCAATAATTTTGTCCAGCTGCTCCAAGCCCAGTATATCGTCATGATCCCCCGGAATGCAGCGGGCCCGGTTCAGGCTTCTGGCCAGATGCTTGTAAAGAATTTCGTTGGTGAGTGAGCTCTTGCCGGAACCGGAGACCCCGGTGATGCAGGTCATGATCCCAAGCGGAATGTCCACGTCGATATTTTTGAGGTTGTTTTCCCGTGCGCCCTTGACCGTGATGTAGCCCGTGGGCTTGCGCCGACTCTTAGGCACAGGGATTTTTTTCCTGCCGCTCAGGTAATCACCGGTAACGGAGTTTTTGCATTTCATGATATCCGCAGCCGTTCCCGAGGCTATCACCTCTCCCCCGTGCACGCCGGCATAAGGACCGATATCCACGATAAAGTCAGCCGCACGCATGGTATCCTCGTCGTGCTCCACCACAATCAGGGTATTGCCGAGATCCTTTAAATTCATGAGCGCGCGCAGCAGCTTTGCATTGTCCCTCTGGTGCAGGCCGATACTCGGCTCATCCAGAATATAGGCAACCCCCACCAGCCCGGAGCCAATCTGCGTCGCCAGCCGGATGCGCTGCGCCTCTCCGCCCGAGAGACTCGCCGTCGCGCGGGTCAGGGTCAGATACTCCAGCCCGACCTCCTGCAAAAAACCGATGCGGGCACGGATTTCCTTTAAGATGGTGTCCCCAATCACATGCTGCTGCTCCGTGAGCTCCATCTGCTTCAAAAACACCACCAATTCTTTGACGGACAACGATGTCAGCTCATAGATATTCTTGTCCGAAACTGTCACTGCAAGCGATGATTTTTTCAGGCGCTGCCCCTTGCACTCGGCACAGGGCGTAATCCGCATAAACTGCTCGTACTCCTGCTTCATCGTCTCCGACGCCGTCTCCCGGTACCGCCGCTCTACGTTTCGGATCAGTCCCTCCCAGTCGAGATCATAGACGCCCTCGCCCCGCTGGCCCTTATAATGTACCTTGAGCACTCTGCCGTCGCCGCCGTGGATCAGCATGTGGCGGACCTCCTTCGGCAGCTCGCCGTATGGCGTATCCAGCGAAAAGCCGTATCCCTCCGACAGCGCCCGGAGCGTCGCGTAGGTGTAGCTGGAGGGGTCTGTGCTGGACTGCCAGCCCATCACCTGAATCGCGCCCTCCGACAAGGCCAGCTTCCTGTCCGGAATCATCAGATCCTCGTCGAACTCCATCCGATATCCGAGTCCAAAGCACACCGGGCAGGCTCCGAAGGGATTGTTGAAGGAAAAGCTCCTGGGCTCCACCTCATCCACGCTGATCCCACAGTCCGGGCAGGCATAGCTCTGAGAAAAATTCATCGGCTCCCCGTCGATGACATCCACAATCGCATTGCCCTCCGTCAGCTCAAACACATTCTCCAGAGAGTCCGTGAGGCGCTTTTCGATCCCTTCCTTAATGACCAGACGATCCACCACAATATCAATGCTGTGCTTGATATTCTTATCCAGCTTGATGTCCTCGGACAATTCGTACATATTGCCGTCCACAATCACGCGGACATAGCCGCTCTTCTTCGCCTTCTCAAAGAGCTTCTGATGCTCTCCCTTGCGGCCGCGAACCACCGGCGCCAAAATCTGGATGCGCGTCTTCTCCGGCAGCGCCATCACCGTATCCACCATCTGGTCGATCGTCTGCTTTGTGATCGCCCGGCCGCAGTTTGTGCAGTGTGGAGTCCCGATGCGCGCGTAGAGCAGACGGATATAATCGTAAATCTCCGTCACCGTCCCGACCGTGGAGCGCGGATTGCGGTTCGTGGATTTCTGGTCGATGGAGATGGCGGGCGGAAGTCCCTCAATGGATTCCACATTCGGTTTCTCCATCTGCCCCAGAAACTGTCTCGCATAGGAGGACAAAGACTCCATATAGCGCCGCTGTCCCTCCGCATAAATGGTGTCGAACGCCAGCGAGGACTTCCCGGAGCCGGAGAGCCCGGTCAGGACGACAAACTCATCCCGCGGGATGTCTATATTGACCGCCTTTAAATTGTGTTCGCTCGCGCCGCGAATCTTAATGTATTTTCGTTCTTTTTTCGCCATGTTCTGTTTTCCTCGTATCGTGTTCCTCGTTATTGCTTCCACGCCGCTGTCATTTGGAGTCTTCCGGCGCAGCTTAGGGAACGCTGATCAAAGCGCTTCCTCAATTCAAATCCCGCAGCATGTTTTTCAGCGAGACCATCTTGTCCCGGTACTCCGCCGCCGCCTCGAAGTTCAGCTCCGCCGCCGCCTTCTGCATTTTCTTCTGAATATCCGCGACAAGCTTCTCCAATTCCTTCCTGCTCATGGATTCCGGATCCTTCTCAAAGCTCATCTCCTCCGCCGCCACCTTCTTCGAGATGGCGATCAGGTCACGCACCGACTTTTGGATCGTGGTCGGCGTAATATTATGCGCCTGATTGTACTCCTGCTGCAGCCTTCGGCGGCGCTCCGTCTCGTCAATTGCCGCGCGCATGGAGTCCGTAATCTTGTCCGCGTACATAATCACATGTCCCTCGCTGTTGCGGGCGGCGCGCCCAACCGTCTGAATCAGGGAGGTCTCTGAGCGCAGGAATCCCTCCTTGTCCGCATCGAGAACCGCAACCAGCGTAATCTCCGGGATGTCCAGACCCTCCCGGAGCAGGTTGATGCCCACCAGCACGTCGAATACATCCAGCCGCAGATCGCGGATAATCTCCGCGCGCTCCAGCGTATCAATGTCCGAGTGCAGGTACTTGACCCGGATTCCGACCTCGCTCATATATTGGGTGAGATCCTCCGCCATCCGCTTGGTCAGCGTCGTGATTAACACCTTGTGATGGTTCGCCGTCTCTCGGTTGACCTCGCCGATCAGGTCATCGATCTGCCCCTCCACCGGACGCACGGAAATCTCCGGATCAAGCAGTCCTGTAGGCCGGATAATCTGCTCCGTGCGCAGCAGCTCGTGCTCTCTCTCATAGACGTTTGGCGTGGCGGACACAAACAGCATCTGATCAATTTTACTCTCAAATTCCTCAAAATTCAAGGGGCGGTTATCCAGCGCCGACGGCAGGCGGAAACCGTAATCCACCAGCGTCTGCTTCCGCGAGCGATCCCCTGCATACATGCCGCGCACCTGCGGAATCGTAATGTGCGACTCGTCCACAATGATCAGAAAATCTTCCGGGAAAAAGTCGATGAGCGTCATGGGCGGCTCCCCCGGCTGCATAAAGCTCAGATGCCTCGAATAGTTCTCAATTCCGGAACAAAAGCCGGTCTCCCGCATCATCTCTACGTCAAAATTCGTGCGCTCCGCAATCCTCTGGGCCTCAATCAGCTTGTCCTCCCCCCGGAAATACTTCACGCGCTCCTCAAGCTCCTTCTCGATATTGCTGCACGCGCGGTTGATCTTTTCCTGCGGCACGACATAGTGGGAGGCCGGAAAAATGATGGTGTGCTCCAGCATGCACTTAATCTCTCCGGTCAGCACATCGATCTCTGTTATTCTGTCAATTTCGTCCCCAAAAAATTCCACCCGGATCGCCGTATCGGAATTATTTGCCGGAAATATTTCCACCACGTCCCCGTGTACCCGGAAGGTTCCGCGCTTGAAATCCATCTCGTTGCGGCTGTACTGCATATCAATCAGCGCCCGAACCGCGTCATCCCGATCCTTGACCATTCCGGGCCGCAGCGAGAGACTCATGCCCTGCCACTCATCCGGGCTGCCCAAACCGTAAATGCAGGAGACCGAAGCCACAATGATTACGTCCCGGCGCTCTGCGAGCGCCGCCGTTGCGGAGAGACGCAGCTTGTCTATCTCGTCGTTGATGGCGGAATCCTTCGCAATATAGGTGTCCGACTGGGGAACATATGCCTCCGGCTGATAGTAGTCGTAGTAGGACACAAAATACTCGACGGCATTCTCCGGGAAATATTCCTTGAACTCCCCGTACAATTGGGCAGCCAATGTTTTATTGTGAGAAATGATCAATGTCGGTTTCTGGAGCTGCTCGATCACGTTCGCCATGGTAAATGTCTTGCCGGATCCAGTTACCCCCAGCAAAGTCTGGAATTGGTTGCCTTCTTTGAACCCTTTCACTAAAGCTTCTATTGCCTGCGGCTGGTCGCCGGTGGGTTGGTATTCGGAATGAAGCTTGAAACATTTCTGTTCACTTTGCACAAAAATCACCTCGGTCATTTATATTAAAA
>JAFLRQ010000026.1 GCA_022511395.1 Agathobacter sp.
GGCGAACCAGAACGGTCAGCATGTATTGGCTCTGCTGCAGTAATCAATAACAAACACTCCTGTCTGGCAGAATAAGCCGGCAGGGGCGTTTTTTTGATGTTTACAAAGGTTGTGTCCCAGTTGGATTTGTTTATAGTATTTTAATTTGACAGCGCGCAAAATCTGTAGTTTACTTGAAAAAGGAATATGTTGATGGGACGCGGTCGAGGGGAGGCGGAGCATGCATTGAAAGATTTTTGGCATCAATTCAAGGCGAAGTTCAGGCAGGCGGCATATGGCTGCTACGGATCGGATGAGCTCACGAATGCTTTGTATACGGTGGGACTGGCGTTGATTATAGTGTCCCTTGTCCCATGGTTTCGCTTTTTATACCTGCTGGGGTTTGCGCTGATAGTCTGGGGAATTTATCGCTGCTTCTCCAAGAATTATGCGCGCAGAAGGAAGGAGAGGGACGCTTATCTTCGGCTTTCCGGCGGCATAAAAAAATTTTTTCGCATACAGAAAAGACGATTCAGGGAGCGAAAAGAGTACCGCTACTACCGATGTCCAACATGCAGATCCTACAGCCGGGTTCCCAGAGGGCATGGAAGGATCGTCATTACCTGTCCGAAATGCAGAGGCCAGTTTGAAAGGAAGTCGTAGGAGAGGATGTTTGGATACGTTACGATCAATAAATCGGAGCTGAAAGTCCGGGAGCTGGAGCTGTATCAGTCCTACTACTGCGGTCTGTGCAGGGAACTGAAAGACCGGTACGGTGTTGCGGGACGGATCGGGCTGAATTATGATATGAATTTTCTGCTGCTCCTGTTGACGGGACTGTATGAGCCGCAAAAGGAGGATCTGGGGAAGGGGTGCCTTTTACATCCGTTTGAAAAACGCCCGGTGCGGCGCAACCGTTATACGGAGTATGCGGCGGATATGAACCTGCTCCTCATGTACTATAAATGTCAGGACGACTGGATGGACGAAAAAAAGTGCAGGAGTGCCGTCTACAAAAGATTACTGCGCAAGGGACAGAGAACGGTAAAAGAGAAATATCCGCAGAAGGTGGAGGAGATCGAGAGGGCGCTTGGCACTCTGACGGAATATGAGAGGCAGAAGGAAAAGGACATTGACAAGATGGCCGAGCTTTCCGGGAACATACTGGGAACGGTCTTTGTCTGCCACGAGGATGAGTGGCGGGCCGAGCTGTACCGGATGGGCTCCTATCTGGGGCGGTTTATTTATCTGTGCGATGCCTATGAGGATATTGAGGACGACATCAAAAAGGGCAGGTACAATCCATTTTTGAGTATTTATGGAGAGTCTTTTTTTGAGGATAGCTGCAAGGATCTGATGACCATGATGATGGCGGAATGCTGTCGGACATTTGAGCGGCTGCCAATCATAACCAATATAGAAATTTTGCGAAACATTCTGTACTCCGGCGTGTGGAACCGCTACGAAATAACGAAGAGGAAACGGATGGCAGAAGGGGAGAACAGAGCATGAGAGATCCTTATGAGGTGCTGGGGGTCCGGAGGGATGCTTCCGACGACGAGATCAAGAAAGCGTACCGCGCGGCGAGCAGAAAATACCATCCGGATGCAAATATAGACAATCCGAAGGAAAACGAGGACAAGTTTAAGGAGGTCCAGCAGGCTTATAAAGCGATTGTGGAGGAGAGAAACGGCGGACAGGCATATAGCGGGCAGAGGCAGGGGGCCCGGGCGGAGAGCAGGGAGGAGGACTCCTCGCATCTGAGGGCGGCCGCCAACTACATCAACGCCGGCTATTACCGGGAGGCGATCCACATACTGAATGAAATGCAGGAGCGGAATGCACAGTGGTATTATTTCAGCGCTCTGGCAAATGTGGGGATCGGGAATGCAGTCCTTGCCAAGCAGTATATTGACCGGGCGGCTGCGATGGAGCCGGGCAACCCGAATTATCAGTTTTTAAAAATGCAGATGGAGAGCGGAGGCGCATGGTATCAGAGCAGGCAGCAAAGCTACGGGATGCCGGAGCTTGACCCGACAAATGTATGTATCAGGCTGTGCCTGATCAATGCACTGTGCAATTGCTGCTGCGGGGGACGGTGGCTGTGTATTTGACAGGCAAAGAGACATGAAAAGTGAATCTTGCGATCTGGATGAGGGTATGATATACTGGGCTGAGAGGGAGGAGATGAGGGAAATGACGGATGCAGGTTTTTTGGTTTTTATGGGGATCATCATTCTTGTGGCAATTATCGGCGCGATCATAGCGGTGATCGCCTCCGTGTCCGGCGCTGCCGCCGCGATTACCGATGAAGAGGATTCCGAGGAAGAATAGAGAGGGCAGTGAAATGGTGCGGTCACAGCGCACCATTTTCCTTTTGGAGAAAACACATGTACAGACTTTTTGTGGTGGAGGATGACCGGGGGATTGCGGAGGCCATCAGAAATCAGGCTAAGCTGTGGGGCTACGAGGTCATTATTGCTGACGATTTCCGCAATATTATGGCGGAATTTGCCAAGGCACAGCCCCATCTTGTCCTTATGGACATCTCCCTGCCGTATTTCAACGGATACCATTGGTGCAGCGAGATCCGCAGGGTGTCCAAGGTGCCGGTCATCTTTATTTCCTCCGCGTCAGACAATATGAATATCGTGATGGCAATGAATATGGGGGCGGATGAGTTTATCGCAAAGCCCTTTGATCAGAGCGTCCTGATAGCCAAAGTGCAGGCGATGCTGCGCCGTGCTTACGATTTCGCTTCGAGTGTTCCTGTGATAGAACACCGGGGCGCCATTTTGAATACCGGAGATCACACGCTGATCTGTCCCGACGGGAAAATTGAGCTCTCCAAAAACGAGTACCGCATCCTGCTGTGCCTGATGGAGAACAAGGGCAGGGTGGTGAGCAGGGAAAAGCTGATGGAGAGGCTCTGGGAGACGGACAGCTTTGTCGATGAGAACACGCTGACGGTCAATGTAAACCGTCTGCGCAAAAAGCTGGATTCCGCAGGGCTTGCGAATTTCATTGCCACCAGATTCGGAGAGGGCTATCTCATCGAGTGAGGAGGAGCAGGGATGGCGCTGTTTTGGAAATATTTGAGGCAACAGAAGAAGGTTATCCTTGTGCAGCTTTTGTTTTCTGTGATATTTGCGGTTGTTTTCTGGCTGTATCGGCTGCCTCTTGAGGCAGTTTTGTATCCGTGCCTGCTCTGCCTGATGATTGGCATTCTTCTGATCCTTGCGGACTATGGAAAGGCAAGACAGAAGCATGCCAGGCTGGAGCGGATCAGCCGCTTGGAGTCTGCAATGATCGACGATCTGCCCGATGCAAAAAGGCTGGACGACGAGGATTATCAGGCGGTGATCCGCGCACAGCAGGCAGAGGTCAGGGCAATTGATACGACGTTGAGAGCCAGATATCAGGACATGGTGGAATATTACACGATGTGGGTGCATCAGATCAAGACACCCATCGCGTCGATGCGCCTGCATCTGCAGAACGAGGATACGCCAACCTCCCGCAAGCTCCAATCGGACTTATTCCGCATTGAGCAGTATGTGGAAATGGTGCTTGCATTTCTGCGTCTGGACTCTGCCTCCACCGACTATGTATTTCGGGAGCATGCTCTCGACGCTGTCATCCGTCAGGCTGTCAAAAGGTTTGCCCACGAGTTCATCGACAGAAAAATTCGTCTGGAATATGAGCCGATCGATAGAAAGCTTGTCACGGACGACAAGTGGCTGTCCTTTGTGTTGGAGCAGGTTATCTCCAATGCATTAAAGTACACCCGGGAGGGCTGTGTCAGGATTTATATGCAGGGACCGGATGTGCTGTGCATTGAGGATACGGGCATCGGCATCGCTCCGGAGGATCTGCCGCGCATTTTTGAGAACGGTTACACAGGCTACAATGGGCGGGTGGATAAAAAGGCAAGCGGCATCGGCCTCTACCTGTGTCGGCGGATCTGCGGGAATCTTGGGATCGGGATTTTGGCAAAATCCGAATTGGGCAAAGGCACTGTCATAGAATTAGATCTTGAACAGTATCAGCTCCGAAAAGAGTAAAATCTTACAAAAATGTAAGAAGTACAGCGGGAAATGTAAGCCGATTCGATGGCAATGCATTTCCCGTTTCTGCTAGAATAGCCGCAGAAAAAAGAATGGAGGATGGAAACAAAAATGAGTATTCTTGAAGTGAGGAACCTAAAAAAGATCTATTCCACCCGCCTCGGCGGCAATAAAGTGGAGGCTCTGAAAAATGTGAATTTTTCAGTGGAGGAGGGCGAATATGTCGCCCTTATGGGCGAGTCGGGCTCGGGAAAAACGACCCTCTTAAATATTCTGGCGGCGCTCGATACGCCGACATCCGGCAGCGTGGTGTTGGACGGGAATGATTTTTCAAAAATCAAGGAGTCGATGGTTTCCGCGTTTCGCCGTGACAATCTTGGTTTTGTGTTTCAGGACTTTAATTTGCTGGACACCTTTACTCTGGAGGATAATATTTATCTTCCGCTGGTGCTTGCCGGAAAGAGCTACAAAGAGATGTCCTTGAGACTGCAGCCCATCGCCGTTAAGCTTGGCATTGCGGAGCTTTTGAAGAAATATCCTTACGAGGTGTCGGGCGGCCAGAAGCAGAGGGCGGCTGTGGCGCGGGCCGTGATCACGAATCCGAGGCTCCTCCTTGCCGACGAACCCACCGGGGCGCTCGACTCCAAGGCGACGGACGAGCTGCTGCGCATGTTCGGAGAGGTGAACCGGTCCGGCCAGACCATTCTGATGGTGACGCATTCGGTCAGGGCGGCGAGTGTGGCGGGGCGTGTTTTGTTTATCAAGGACGGTGAGGTCTATCATCAGATCTATCGCGGAGACGACAGTGACGAGCAGATGTACCAGAAAATTACCCACACGCTCACATTACTTGCGACGGGGGGTGAGCAGAGATGAGAATCGGATTTTACCCGAAGCTGGCACTGGACGGCATCCGCAAGAATAAGCGCATGTATCCGCCCTATATCCTCACCTGCATCGGTATGGTGATGATGACCTATATCCTTGCTTACTTGAGAACTGCGGAGGCGGTCGCTGCCTTGCGGGGAGGGTGGCTTATTCAGGAGTTCATGAACATAGGCGTCTATATCCTGATATTCTTCTCGCTCCTTTTTCTGTCCTACACAAACGCCTTTCTGATGAGGCGCAGGAAAAAGGAATTTGGGCTGTATAATATCCTTGGGATGGACAAGAAAAATATCGGGCGGATCCTCCTGTGGGAGACCTTCTTTGTCGCTTTGTTTTCGATGGTGCCGGGCTTGATCGGCGGGGTTGCATTCTCGAAGCTGGCGGAGCTTGGCATTGTCAGAATCATGGAGGGGGAAACCAGCTACACGCTCTCGATTTCTGTGGGCGGCGTTGTTTTCACGGTAATTCCGTTTGCCGTTATCTTCATTCTGCTGTTTTTGAATTCCTTGCGGCAGCTGTGGTTCTCTAACGCCATCTCTCTGCTGCGCAGCGAGACGGCAGGCGAGAAACCGCCAAAGGCGAACTGGCTGCTCGGCATTCTTGGAATTCTTATTCTCGGCGCGGCGTACTACATTGCTGTGACCATCAAAGATCCGATCTCGGCAATCCTTGCTTTTCTTATTGCGGTGCTCATGGTGATTGCCGCCACTTATCTCATTATGATTGCGGGCTCGGTTTGGTTCTGCCGCATCCTGCAGAAGAGAAAGGGCTACTATTATAAGCCAGGCCATTTTGTGTCCGTCTCCTCCATGGTGTACCGCATGAGGCGAAACGGCGCCGGCCTTGCCTCGATCTGCATTCTGGCGACCATGGTGCTGGTCATGATCTCCTCCACCTCGGCGCTCTTTATCGGGGGTGAGGACATGATCTACAGCCGTTATCCAAGGGAGATCAACACAGAATTCCGTCTGTATGAAAACAAACAAATGACCGGTGAGGATACTGCCTTTTTCCGGGATACCATAAACCGTATAGTGGATGCGCACGGCGGTGTCTGCGATCATGTCATGGATTTTCGGATGGTGGGAACTGCGGGACTGCTGAATGGCGGGGATGTGATCTATGACGCCTCATCAATCAACTTCGACATGGGAAGCTATTCGGACCTGGTTCAGATTTATCTGATTCCTCTGGAAGATTACAACGCCATGACGGGGCGGGATGTGGAACTTGCATACGACGAGGCCCTGGTATATGCCTACCGCATCCATTTTGACGGTGAGGAATTCGGATTTCAGAACGCTAGGCACTATAAGGTCAAGGAGCATTTGAGCGAGTGGTTTGGCACCGGTGGCGCGGCAATGGTGAGCATAGTGCCGTTGATGTTTGTCGTCGTTCCGGACATCTATGACGCCTCGGAGGGCATGACGGACGCGGCAGGCAACGAGATGTTTGACGCCAGATGGAATTACTGCTTTGACACTTCACTTGACGATGAGGAGGACATTGAACTGCACAGGGAATTGAAGGAGACTTTCAAAGAAATGAAGCAAAACGGCCGGGATAATTTTGTGTATGAGGTATATAGCCGCGAGTATGAGAGGGCGGATTTCTTTTCCTTATACGGCGGAATCTTCTATCTCGGCATCATACTCAGCACGGTGTTTATCTTTGCCGCAGTCCTCATCATCTACTACAAGCAGGTGTCGGAAGGGTATGAGGACCAGTCGCGGTATGAGATCATGCAGAAGGTCGGCATGACCAAGAGGGATATTCGAAAGAGCATCAATTCCCAGCTCCTCACGGTGTTTTTCCTGCCGCTTTTTGGCGCGGGGCTGCATCTGGCATTTGCCTTCCCGATCATTGAGAAGCTGCTGCTGCTCTTCAATCTCCATAACCATACGCTGTTTGTCTGCACCACAATAGGCAGCTTCCTTGTATTTGCCCTGTTTTATGTGGTGGTGTACCGCATTACGGCGGGCGCCTACTATCAGATTGTCAGCGGAGCGAAGGACAGAGAGTAGAAAGAATACCTCACACTTACAGATCCGTCCCCTTTTCGCGCTGCAGTGCCTCGCGCTGTTTTTTGTAGAGATACTGGATGTAGTCGCGGCCAGCCTCAATGATCCGGCAGCCGATAATCTGGCTGCCCTCGTTGAGCGCTGCCACGCGGACCGATTGTGCGAAAATGATGTGAACGGTCTTTATTTCCTCACCGTCGCTTGTTGTGCGTATCTCGGAAAATTCTACCTTGATGCGCGTTCCGGGGCTGACCTCTACTTTGGAGCCGACGATGATTCCGATGCCGGTCACAGCGATATCCTTTATCGTGCCGTGCTGGCTTACGGCGGGGGAACCGTAGCTTATGGTACAGTCCTTCCCGAGCCAGAGGCGGAAATCCTTCCTGCGGTTGATGGAGCGTGCGTTGGTGTTGGAGAAAACCAAATGGACTGTGCCCGCGTCCGGCAGGTCATGCTTCTCAATCATGACACGCTCCCAGCTGTAGGGAAGGTTGTCCACAATTCCGATGCAGTCGTACTGTACGTTTGACACAGAGAAATTGACGACCTGGTTGTCGCTGGTAAACAGCGAGGCGGCTGTCGCGTAGTGGAACTGGGTCAGCTCCAGAACGGCGGATATGTATCGTATATCATCTTCCGAGAGAGTGACGACCTCGCTCTCAAGCTCTGCCTTTTTGTCATCGGTGTGGGCTGTAATGGTCAGCCGGCTCTCGGCCGGCAGTTCGTTAATGCGCATAAGGCCTCCCTATCATGTGTAAAATGGAATACAAAGTCAAGTCCCTTGGATACGATATTTTCCAGAGATTTCAATTATACCATATTTATCCTGCAACAGCAATCCTCACGAACTTATAAATTTATTCTAAAAAAATGAAAAGAGCCTTGAAAATTGAAAAGCATGGAGTATAATGGAAAATGTCTTTCCGACCGACCAGTCGGTCGACAACAGTTTTCAGGAGGAATACATATGATATCGAAATATAGTGTGAAACGGCCGTACACCGTTCTGGTATGCGTGGTTCTCGTCATTGTGCTCGGCGTGGTGTCGATCACAAGGATGACGACGGATCTGTTTCCGGATATGAGCTTTCAGTATGCGCTGATTATCACGACGGATGTCGGAGCGAGCCCGGAGAAGGTGGAGAGCGAGGTGACGGCTCCGATCGAGGCGGCGATGGCAACCACCTCAAACATCAAGAATGTCGGCTCGATTTCGTACAACAGCGTTTCGATTGTGACCTGCGAGTATGAGCAGAATGCGAACATGGACTCCGTGGTCATCGAAATTCAGCAGAAACTGGATCAGATCTCGGGCGGCTGGGGCGACAGTGTGGGAGCCCCGATGATTATGCAGATCAACCCGGATATGCTGCCGGTGCTGGTGGCCGCAGTGGATATGGACAATATGAGCGCCACGGAGCTCTCCGACTATGTGGACCGCGAGTTGATTCCAAGCCTTGAGAGCCTGGAGGGCGTGGCATCCGTGACAGCCGCCGGACAGCTGGAGGAGCGGATACAGGTAACCCTCAACGATGACAAAATCGCGAAGCTCAACGAGAAGATCCGCGCGTCCATCGACAAGCAGTTTGTCGATGCTCAGAAGAATCTCGACGATGCGACGAGCGAGGTGAAAAACGGTCAGGATGCGCTCAATTCCGGGTCGGATGACTTAAAGAGCGCCATCCAGGAGGCGTTGAACCAGCAGGATGAGCTGTATAAGAATGAGGAGGATTTAAACAACCAGTTAAAGGAGCTGAATCAGCAAAAGGAGTCGCTTACAGCGATTCAGTCCGGCATCTCTGCATTTATGAAGTCCGACGCCTACACTGGGCTTGCCGCGCTTCTTGAGGAGAATCCGCAGGCTGCGCTGCTCCCAGAGGTGCAGGCACAGCTTCAGGCGTTAAACGCCGTTATTGCGGAGCAGTTTGCGGGTCTGGCGGAGCTTGGAATTACCGTCAAGTCCTATGAGGATTTGCCCGTGGCAGCGGCGGCTGTGGGCGGGCTGCTCACACAGGTGAACACAGGTATCACGACGATAGAGAGCGCGCTGGTGCAGATTGAGCAGGGGAAAATCACTCTGTCCAAGGCGCTGGATACCCTCAATGCCAACGCAGCGCTGGCTGCCATCCAGATGAGCAGCAGCTCCGCAGAGCTTGTCAACGCGGCATCCTCCTTAGAAAGCGCGCAGACATCGCTGAACGAGGCGAAGGACAGCGCGTATCAGTCTGCGGACATCAAACAGATTCTGTCGATCGACACAATCAAGGGGCTGTTTATCGCGCAGAATTTTGATATGCCGGCGGGCTATGTCATGGATGAGGATACCCAGTATCTGGTCCGTGTCGGCGAGGCGGTGAAGAATATTGAGGATCTGAGGGATCTGGTTTTAATCAACCTTGGAATGGATGAGGTGGATGAAATCCGGCTCTCGGATGTGGCCGACATTGAAATGAAGGACAATTCCGACGAGACCTACGCCATCATCAACGGAAACCCCGGCATTACAATGTCTATGGAAAAGCAGACCGGCTATTCCACCGGGGAGGTCACGGATCGGATTCTGGACCGCTTTGAAAGCCTCATGAAGGCGAATGAAAGCCTGCACCTTACCACTCTGATGAATCAGGGCATCTATATTGATCTGATCGTGGACAGTGTGGTGAGCAACATGCTCTGGGGTGCGCTGCTCGCCGTCATTGTGCTGCTTCTGTTTTTGAAGGATTTAAAACCGACGCTCGTGATTGCGTGCTCGATTCCGCTGTCCGTGGTTACGGCGATTGTGCTCATGTATTTTACGGATATTTCATTGAATATGATTTCCATGTCCGGCCTGTTTCTGGGTATTGGAATGCTCGTGGACAACTCGATTGTTGTGATTGAGAATATCTACCGTATGCGCGGAGAGGGACTTTCTGTCAAAAAGGCGGCGGTGGAGGGCTCTTCTCAGGTTGCGGGAGCTATTGTCGCTTCCACGCTCACCACGGTCAGTGTGTATGCGCCGATTATCTTTACGGAGGGTATTACGAGACAGCTCTTCGTGGATCTGGCGCTGACGATAGCCTTCACGCTGGGCGCAAGCCTTGTCGTGGCTCTGACCTTTGTGCCGGCGATGTCCCTTGTGACAATGAAACGGACGCGGGAAATCCGCCATCCGTGGTTCGACGCCGCAAAAGACGGCTATGCAAAATTCTTAAAGGCATGCCTACGCTTTAAGCCGGTGGTCTTTATCGTTGCGGTAGGCCTTCTGGTGGGAAGCTTTTTCCTGGCGATGTCCAGAGGAATGATCTTCATGGATATGGAGATGGAGACCAATCAGCTCTCGGTGAGCATTGAGGCGCCGGAGGGAGTGACCTATACCTTTGACGAGTTAAAGGATGCCTCCACGGAGGTCATCGGACTCATTTCCGATATTGAGGGCATTGACACCATCGCAGCCTCGATCGGGGGCGGTTCAACCATGAGCCTGATGAGCGGCGGGAGCGACAGTGTATCCATGTATCTGCTGCTGGATGAGGAGGGCGGTGCGCTGCTCTCGGATGTGGAGAAGGAAATTCAGGAGCGCACGAAGGATCTGGAGTATGTCGTCAAGACCAACAGCTCCTCGATGGATTTCAGCGCCTTTTTCGGACAGGGTCTTTCCGTGAACATCAAGGGAAATGATATTGCAACACTGCAGAGGATCGCGGCGGATGTGGCGGATGTCCTGAGCAGAACCGAGGGAACGACCGACGTACAGGACGGGCTGGACAACACAGTGCCCCAGCTCTCGATTCAGGTGGATAAGGAGAAGGCGGCGGAGTACGGGCTGACGGTTGCGCAGGTGTTCCAGATCGTCTATGCCAAGATGGCGGACGCGACAAGCGCGACAACGGTCTCCGGCGACATCAAGGACTATGAGGTGTTCCTGCAGTCGGAGGAGCAGGCGGCCCCGACGCTGACGGATATCAAAAATATGACCTTTACTCACACAAACAAGGAGGGGGAGAAGAAAGAAATTCCGCTCACCGATATCTGCAGCATGGAGACCTCCACAACACTCTCCACAATTCGGCGTAACTCTCAGATCCGCTATCTGACCGTATCCTGCAGAATTGACGAGGAGCACAATGTGACGCTGGTCAGCAGCGCGGTCCAGAAGGAGATTGACAAGCTGGACATTCCGGAGGGATACTCCGTGGAGATGGCGGGAGAGGATGAGACCATCAACGAATCCATGAGCCAGATGTTTTTGATGCTGCTGCTTGCGGTTGTGTTTATCTATCTGATCATGGTTGCGCAGTTCCAGTCGCTGCTGTCGCCGTTTATCATTATGTTCACAATTCCGCTGGCGTTCACAGGCGGCTTTATCGGACTGTTTGTCACCGGCCAGGAGGTCAGCATCATTGCCATGCTCGGATTCATCATGCTGGCAGGCCTGATTGTCAACAACGGCATTGTATTGATTGATTACATCAATCAGATCCGCAGGGAGGGCGTCGGAAAGAAGGAGGCGATTGTAGAGGCGGGAAAGACGAGACTTCGTCCGATCCTTATGACGGCGCTCACCACAATCCTTGCAATGTCCACCTCCGCGCTGAGCAACCAGCAGGGCGCGCGGATGATGAAACCGATGGCCGTGACTATTATCGGCGGAATGATTTACGGAACCCTTTTGACCATGATTATAATTCCGTGTATTTATGACGCGTTCAACCGAGAGAAAAATATGGTGGAGGAGGAACTGTAAATGGGTGGCGCAAAATTCGATTTGACGAATTTTTCCGAGCCGCCGGAGAAGGTCCGTCTGATGTTTCGGGCAGTCACCGATTTCCTCAATGAGAAGACGGATATCGGGAGCTTGACCGTGCAGGATATCACTGCGCGGGCCGGGATCGGGAAGGGCACGGCTTACGAATATTTTTCCTCCAAGGAGGAGCTGATCACGCTGGCGCTGCTCTTTGATTACAGTGCAAAGATTGCGGAGCTGCAAAGGCTGTTGGACGGGGTTGAGCACTTTCGGGATAAGATATTCTGCATTATGGACTGGCTGCATGAGGGCAGCAGTTACCATATGACCTTCCTGCGCATGCTGAATCTCTCTGCCGGCGGGATGGATTTGCGGCAGACACTGCGGGACAAGTTTACGGATGAGTCGCTGGAGGGGCTGCGCAGTTATCTCCTCACGGCAGGGGACGCAATTATGGAGCAGGGACATCTTGAGGGCGTTTTTTCGGAGACGGATCCGGTCAGGCGCAGGCTGGCGTTTGCAACCATGGTGTTTCAGATTGCGCTGACCCTCGACGAACAGATGGAGCAGTCCTTCTTTTCGATGGAGTACGCCGAAATGCGTGAGTATGTCTATCAGACGATGGTGAGATCACTGGAAATATGTGCTTGATAAAATGGTATCGTACAAGAAGGAGGACAGGATGAAGAAAGAGTTGAGCAAGACCTACGATCCCAAAAATATAGAGGATCATTTATACAAAAAATGGGAAGAGAACGGCTATTTCCACGCAGAGGCGGACAGGAGCAGAAAGCCGTTTACCATTGTGATGCCGCCGCCAAATATCACCGGACAGCTGCATATGGGACACGCGCTTGACAACACAATGCAGGATATCCTGATTCGCTACAAGAGGATGCAGGGGTACAATGCGCTCTGGCAGCCGGGGACGGATCACGCTTCCATCGCGACAGAGGTGAAGGTCATTGAGGCGCTGAAGGAGCAGGGAATTGAGAAGTCGGATCTCACACGCGAGGAGTTTCTGGAAAAATGCTGGGCATGGAAAGAGGAATACGGCGGGCGCATTGTCAGGCAGCTTCGCAAGCTTGGCTCCTCCGCGGACTGGGAGCGCGAGCGCTTCACGATGGACGAGGGCTGTTCCAAGGCCGTACAGGATGTGTTTATCGCGCTCTACGAAAAGAAATGGATTTACAAGGGCTCCCGGATTATCAACTGGTGTCCGGTCTGCCGGACATCCATCTCGGACGCAGAGGTGGAACACGAGGAGCAGGACGGATTTTTCTGGCATATTAACTATCCGGTAGTGGGCGAGGAGGGGCGCTTTGTCGAGATTGCCACCACCCGGCCGGAGACGCTGTTCGGCGATACCGCGGTGGCGGTGAACCCGGAGGATGAGCGCTATCAGGACATCATAGGAAAAATGCTGGAGCTCCCGACCACCGGGCGGCAGATTCCGGTCATCGCGGATGCCTATGTGGACAAGGAGTTTGGAACCGGCTGCGTGAAGATTACACCCGCCCACGACCCCAACGACTTTGAGGTCGGCAAACGGCACAATCTGGAGGAAATCATCGTGATAGGCGACGATGCCACCATGAATGAAAAAGCCGGAAAGTATGCGGGCATGGACCGCTATGAGTGCCGCAAGGCATTGGTTGCCGATCTGGAGGAAGCAGGACTTCTGGTTAAGGTGGTGCCTCACTCCCACAATGTGGGCACACACGACCGGTGCGGCACCACAGTGGAGCCGATGATCAAACAGCAGTGGTTTGTGAAGATGGACGAGCTGATCAAGCCGGCGGTTGAGGGCGTGAAGAACGGCGAGATTCGGCTTTTGCCGAGCCGCATGGACAAGATCTATTTCAATTGGACCGACAATATCCGCGACTGGTGTATCAGCCGCCAGCTCTGGTGGGGACACCGCATTCCCGCGTGGTACTGCGACGATTGCGGTGAGATGGTGGTTGCCGCCGAAAATCCGGGCAAATGTCCAAAATGCGGCTGCACACACATGACACAGGATGAGGACACGCTGGACACATGGTTTTCCTCCGCTCTGTGGCCGTTCTCGACTCTTGGGTGGCCCGAGAAAACGGAGGCGCTGGACTATTTCTACCCGAACGATGTGCTTGTGACGGGCTATGATATCATATTCTTCTGGGTCATCCGCATGATTTTTTCCGGGTATGAGCAGATGGGGAAGGCTCCCTTCCACACAGTCCTTTTTCACGGTCTGGTGAGGGATTCTCTGGGGCGTAAAATGAGCAAATCCTTGGGCAACGGCATTGATCCGCTGGAGGTCATTGACAAGTATGGCGCGGATGCGCTGCGCCTGACGCTGATTACCGGCAATGCGCCCGGCAATGACATGCGTTTTTACTGGGAGCGCGTGGAGGCATCCCGCAACTTTGCAAACAAGGTGTGGAATGCGTCCCGCTTTATCCAGATGAACCTGGAGGGGATGACGGTTCGGGAGCCGTCGCCGGAGGAGCTTCACGTGGCGGACCGGTGGATTCTCTCCAGAGTCAACACGCTGGCGAAGGACGCCACGGAGAACATGGACAAATATGAGCTCGGAATTGCCGTGCAGAAGGTGTATGACTTTATCTGGGATGAGTTTTGCGACTGGTACATCGAGATTACCAAGGTGCGCACCTACAAAAAGGATGAGGATCCGGCTTCTGCGAACGCGGCGCTCTGGACGCTGCGCACGGTGCTCATCAACGCGTTAAAGCTCTTGCATCCGTATATGCCCTTTATCACGGAGGAGATCTTTTGTTCCCTGCAGAGCGAGGAGGAGACCATCATGCTTTCCGAGTGGCCCAAATACCGCGGGGACTGGAGCTTCCCGGAGGCGGAGGCCGCTGCGGAGCGCTGCAAGGATCTGGTGAAGGGAGTCCGCGGTGTTCGGACGCAGATGGATGTGCCGCCTTCACGGAAGGCAAAAATTTTCATCGTATCTGACCGCGCGGATGTTCGCTCTATTTTTGAGGATAACCGGGAGGTGTATGTGAATCTGGCATCCACGAGCGGGATTGCGGTTCAGGCGGACAAATCGGGAATCGGTGAGGATGCGGTGTCCGTGGTGATTCCGGACGCGGTTGTTTACCTGCCGCTGGAGGATCTGGTGGATATGGAAAAGGAGCGTGAGCGGCTGATGAAGGAGAAGGAGCGGCTGACGCAGGAACTGGCCCGCTCACGCGGGATGCTCTCCAATGAGAAGTTCTTAAACAATGCAAAGCCGGAGAAGGTTCAGGCCGAGAAAGACAAGCTGGAAACCTACGAACAGATGATGGCGCAGGTTGAAGAGAGACTTATGAGTCTGAAATTGTAAAAAGTATTGAAAAAAAATATAAATGGTGTTAAAATTGTAATATAATTCTATCTACATGGGAGAATATACATGGAAGTATTTGAGAAACAAGGGGCTGAGGTTCGTATTTCTCCGGATGAGATGGAGGCTTCTTTATACCTGATCAAACCGGAAGAAAAAACTGAATATACAATGGCTGACCTTCTTGAATTGCTTCAGAAGCACCATATTACCTTCGGGATTGACATGAAGGCTGTCGAGTTGATGCAGAAGGGTGCAATCTATCAGCGTGAGGTTTGTGTCGCCAGGGGAATCCGACCGGTCGATGGACAGGATGGGTATTACCTGTACAATTTTGACATGGATCTAAACAGAAAACCGACTGTGCGAGAGGACGGGTCTGTAGATTACTGGAGTGTTCATGCTGTCGAGCTGGTTGAGGCGGGGCAGGTAATTGCCACTTACAATGAGCCAATTTCCGGGCAGGATGGGACAACCGTCACGGGTAAGCCCATAAAGGCCAAACGCGGACGGCCGCTTCCTCCGATTGCAGGCAAGGGGTTTAGCAGGTCTGAGGATGGGAATACCTACACGGCGGATGTCACCGGTAAGATTGAAATGCTGAACAACCGCATTATCATATCTTCCGTGTACGAGGTGAGAGGCGATGTGGATCTGCGCACCGGCAATATTGATTTCCGCGGGGATGTTGTGATTCATGGCAACGTTACGGCGGGAGCCGTGGTGAAGGCGTCCGGCACAATTACAGTGGACGGGATTTGTGAGGCATGTACACTGGAGGCGGGCAAGGGTATCCTGCTGCGCGGAGGAGTGCTGGGCGGAGAGAAGGCTGTCATCCGTTCAAAGAAGGATATTCAGGCAAAGTTCTTTGAGTATTGTTACGTGGAGGCAGAGGGCTGCATCCGTTTGACTTCTGCTTTAAACTGTAAATTAGTCAGCTATGAAAAAATCTATCTGGTGGGCAAGCGTGCCGGCCTCGTTGGCGGAGATGTCTATGCGACGTGCGGAATTGAGGCGGATACGCTCGGCAACGTCAATGAAGTGAAAACCCAGGTACATGTGGGAACCAGCGCGGAGATTCTGCATGGTATTTTTGAGTTGGAGAGCCAGATCAGGGATGACAACAGTCTTTTGGATAAGGTGAACGATGGCCTGGCAATGATTGATAATCTTGCCAAGGCGTCAAACACTGATCCCAACAGCGACGATCGAAAGGTTGCGCTCCTGCGGGCAAAGCTCGCCAAACAGGCTGAGATCGCACAGAAGATGAAAGATTTGGAACGTCTGAATGAAATCGTGAAGCGCGGCCAGGATGCTACGGTACAGGTGCTGCGCGAGGTGTATCCGAACACGATCGTGATGATCGATCAGAGTACACTCGTGATCAAGGACGAGCAGCGGTCCATTCTCTTCAAGAAGAAGGATGGCAATGTCGTGATGCATAGGCTCGGCGATGTGGTTGACTAGTGGCCGGAGGAATTATGATTAATTTTGAAGAGGAGCTCAAAAATTTTCAGCCCAGTCTCGAGGTGGAGGAGGCGGAGTCTGCGATTTATAACCGCGATCTGACAGACATGGCGGATATTGTTTCAGAACTTTTGCGTGAAAGCCGGGATGGGCGGACATTATGAGGTGTTACAACTGCGGCAGTGAACTTGACCGCGAGGAGCGGTGTCCCTCCTGCGGGGCAGATCTTGCGATTTTTCAAAGGATCATTCGCACATCCAACGCCTATTACAATCAGGGACTTGAGCGTGCGTCTGTAAGGAACCTCTCAGGAGCCTTGGAAAGCCTGAGAAAATGCCTCAAATTTAACAAAAATCATATTGATGCCAGAAACCTTCTGGGCCTTGTGTACTACGAAATGGGAGAGACGGTGGATGCCCTGAGCGAGTGGGTGATCAGCCGCAGTTACCAGCCTAAGAACAATCCGGCGAATCGCTACTTGGACGCGATTCAACAGAACCGCGGCCAGCTTGCAACAATCAATCAGACAATCAAAAAATATAATCAGGCCCTGCGCTACTGTGAACAGGACAGCCGGGATCTTGCCATGATTCAGTTGAAAAAGGTGCTTTCCTTAAATCCCAAACTGATCCGTGGACATCAGCTTTTGGCGCTTCTCTATCTGCAGGAGGACAAGCTGGATCTCGCGAAGAAGTCCTTGCGGAATGCGGGGAAGGTTGATGCAAACAATACCTTGACACTCCGGTATTTAAAGGAGGTCAATCAGAAGCTGAAGGAAAAGGGGAACGATCAGAAGGCGAAGGATGACGATCTGATCTCCTATCAGAGCGGCAATGAAACGATCATTATGCCGAAACGCTTTAAAGAATCTTCTCTGGGATCAACGATTTTATCTGTGATCATAGGGCTGATTGTAGGTGCCGCGGTGACAGCATCTCTGATTGTGCCATCCGTGCGCAGTACGGCCAATGACGAGGCGCAGGAAAAGCTGCTTGCGGCGAACAATGAGATGGTGGCTAAGGATCGGATCATACGGGAGCTTCAGGATGAGATTGAAGCGCTGGATGGAAGGGTGGATGAGGAGCGGCAGAATTACGAGCAGGTAGAGGACAAAATCCGCACCTATCAGCGTTTGATAGAGGCCTATGTGACCTTTCATGCAGGGGAGACGATGCAGGCCGGCGACCTCTTAAAGGAGGTAGAGTATTCCTACTTGTCGGTTGACGTAAAGCGCATCTATAATGATCTGAATACGCAAGTGAAAGAGCAGTATTTGGAGACTCTCTATACGGATGGTTATGCGGCATACAGCCGCGGAGGATATGAGGAGGCAATCATCAATCTGCAGAAGGTGGTTGCGGAACAGATGGACTATCAGGACGGCAATGCGGCATATTATCTGGCGCAGGCATACCGCAGGAGCGGGGATCTGAATTCTGCCAGAGAATATTACCAGTTTGTGGTGGATAATTATCCGGGAACACAGAGGGCGCGCACTTCGCGAAACTATGTGGACGCGCAGGAGTGATTCCGCATTGCACGGTTATTTTAAAACTGAATGTATTTAACAAAAGACATCAGAGTGTGGGCGCTCATGATGTCTTTTTTATGCGCAGGTACGCAAAAGGAAGTTAGAGAAGAGGAGAGACAGTATGGATGTAGCTTATCAAATTGACGAGGAGACCTTAGTTGTCCCGATGCCGCGGGAGGTGGACCATCACGCGGCAAAGGTCATGAGCCGTGAAATTGATTTTCTGATCGATTCATGGCATGTGAGGCAGCTTGTGTTTGATTTCTCGGAAACCGAATTTATGGACAGTTCCGTGATCGGCGTGATGATCGGCAGGAGCCGGACAATGGAGATGTATCGCGGGGAGGTGTTTGCGATCCATCTGGGAGAGAGGGCAAAGACGATTTTTCACAAGTCGGGACTGAATAAGTTGATTCGGACGGATTTCGTCGGGAATGGGAGGTAGATATGGAGGAGATATTGAATCACATGCGGGTGTCCTTTGACGCGAGGTCGGTGAACGAGGGACTGGCACGAATGCTGGTGGCGGCATTTATGACCGACATGAATCCGACTCTGGAGCAGATGGCGGATGTGAAAACGGCGGTCTCCGAGGCCGTGACCAACGCAATCATTCACGGATACAACGACGAGGAGGAAAACGGGCAGGTTCTTCTTGTCTGTGAGCGGAAGGGAAGGGAACTCACGGTGCAGGTGGAAGATAAGGGCGTCGGAATTGCGGATATTGAGGCGGCGATGCAGCCGTTTTACACGACAAAACCGGAATTGGAGCGCTCAGGCATGGGATTTTCTTTCATGGAAGCCTTTATGGACCGCATGGAGGTCACATCGGTTCCCGGGGAGGGAACCTGTGTGACTCTGTGGAAGTACATAGCGGAGGGCGGTGAGAAGTAGCCCTGCCACGGAAGATAGGGCATGGCATAATGCCATTGCAGAGGCACAGCGGGGAGATCTGGAAATTCGGGAGAAACTGATCAATGAGAATATGGGACTCGTACACATGGTGGCGGGGAGATTTATGGATCGCGGACTGGAGAACGAGGAGCTCTGCCAGATTGGCGTCATCGGTCTGATCAAGGCGATTGACCGCTTTGATTCGTCGCTTCCCTACGCATTCTCTACCTACGCAGTCCCACTGATCATGGGAGAAATACGCCGTTTCCTTCGGGATGACGGGATGATTCATGTCAGTCGCCAAATCAAGGAAAATGCAAGGAAAATTGCGGTTGTGAGAGAGCGGATGAAGAAGACTGACAACGAAGAACCGACGATGGAGCTGTTAAAAAAAGAGACCGGGCTACCCTATGAAGACATTATTCTGGCGCTTCAGGCGGGGGCGGAGGTGGACAGCATTCAAAAGCCGGTGAACAGCGGGGATGAAAAGCTGCTGACATTGGAAGACCAGCTTGAGGACGGACGGCGATTCGAGAATCCGATCCTTGACCATATTGCGCTGGAGCAGGCCATGGGTGAGCTCGGGGAGCGGGAACACAGCCTGATCCGCCTGCGCTACATGGAGAATCTGACCCAGTCGGAGGTTGCCGCAATTCTCGGCATGAATCAGGTGGCAGTTTCGCGCTTGGAAAAGAAAGTATTGAGTCAGCTGAGACGAAAATTGACGTGAAAAATTCATAAAAAACGCCTAAAAAAGGGGTTTTGTTAAATCCAAAAACTATAAAACGATTCATTGCAGTGTTATAAAGGCCTGAGAAATTGGGATACTATTTATCATGAAACTGAAATCAATGAAAGGTTGGGAGAACGCTGTAATGAGTGGAAATGAAAACGAAGTCAATACAAGAATTAATAAACAGAAGGTCGGAATCATTGGATGCGGCTATGTGGGAGCGGCATCTGCCTTCGCATTAATGCAGAGTGGCCTGTTTACGGAAATGGTGCTTTTGGATGCGAACCATGACAAGGCGCTGGGCGAGGCCTATGATATTTCACACGGAATTCCCTTCACGCGGCCAATGCAGATCTATGCGGGGGATTACGACGACATTGCAGATTCCGCGATCATTGTCATCACCGCGGGCGCAAATCAGAAACCGGATGAGAGCCGACTGGATCTGGTGCACAAAAATGTGGATATTTTTCGATCCATTATTCCGGAGATTGTGAAGCGTGACTTTGAGGGCATCCTTCTGGTGGTGGCAAATCCGGTGGACATCCTGACCTATGCCGCGCAGAAGCTGAGCGGCTATCCGGAGAACCGGGTGATTGGTTCCGGTACGGTATTGGACAGCGCGCGCTTAAAGACGAAGCTTGGAAACCATCTGCAGGTGGACAGCCGCAGCGTCCATGCATTTATTGTGGGCGAGCACGGGGACAGCGAAATTGCGGCGTTCAGCAGCGCCAATGTATCGGGAATTCCGCTGGATGATTTCTGCGAGATGCGCGGACATTACAATCATGTGGAGTCCACGGATCAGATTGCGCGCGAGGTGCGGGAAAGCGCATATGAGATCATTGAAAAGAAAGGCGCGACCTACTTTGGCATTGCAATGTCCGTAAAGCGCATCTGTGAGGCCATTATCCGGGATGAGAAGTCCATTTTGCCGATCTCCACAATGATGCATGGAGAGTACGGCATTGAGGATGTGGTTTTGTCCATGCCCTGCATCGTCGGGGCGGACGGCTACGAGACCAAGGTGCCGATTGCGCTTGACCAGGAGGAGGTGACCGCGCTGCACGAGTCTGCGGGAACACTGAAAAAGGTACTGTCGGAAATATTTTAAATTATTCTCTGCTTGACAGCCCAAAACAAATATGCTACACTGACGCGGTAATCAAATTACAAATATATGAAATGGGAAAGAGGTGGTCAACATGAAAAAATCGAATATGACGGTTTTGTATAGGAGTATTTCAGATACTGTGTTGATTGCCAAATTCAGCAAATTGTAGTTTGGTTTTTGACTGTTTATACGTACAATCTTATACGAAATCGTCCCTCGCTCTGTAACTTTGGTTACAATCCAAAAAAGAAAGAAGGACGATTTTTTTATGCAAAGATTTAAAAGGATTATTTTGCCTATGCAGGGTCACAACAAGAGCGACCTGCACTGGCTGTATAACACGCGTTCCGATCTGGAACCCCCGCTTATTTTTCAATTGAATAACTTGAAATTCTGGTTTTGCGGAACCGGACATCGTTCCATTGAAAAGCTTCTGCTCTATGTGCGGATTCCGGCAGAGCTTCTTGGCGATGGCGGGAACGGGAGCAGTTTGCCCCGTGAAACCTATCTCCTCGGCCTGCTCTCGCCGATGCTGGGCGAATTGAGCAAGTCTTATCTGAACTCCAACAAGAATATCCGGGAAAAGGCCCAATTTGAGGCGCAGACCGCCGGGGAAACTGTGGTGAGGCGCAACGGGATTCGCTATGACAAAGAGGAAAACGCCTATATCTTAAGGATCAATTTCAGCGTTCCGCTTGTCAATGCGCTGTCCGTCAACGCAAAGGCCACTGTCCGCGCTGTGCGGGACATTCTTGAACATGTGGAG
>JAFLRQ010000027.1:0-12285 GCA_022511395.1 Agathobacter sp.
TTCTGTGCAATGGACATCGGCAGAAGATGAAAATCCTGCGGCACAACGCCAAACAGTCCATACATTTCGTCGCGGTTGTATTCGAATAACGTGTGCCCATCCAGCAGGATTTCCCCCGCATCCGGCAGAATCATTCCGCACATCAGCCTGGTCAGCGTCGTTTTCCCGGCTCCGTTGAGGCCCACCAGCGCAATCTTCTCCCCTGCCCTGATCTGAAAGGATATGTTGTCAAGCACCTTTTTCTCACCCTCAGGATATTGATAGGACACGTTTTTGAATTCTATGGAAAAGGGGCCTTTCGGTACCGGAATGCCCGGCCCCCGGTTGAGCTTATCCTCCACATCCATGGCCTCCCGAAGGTCGGAGACCTGCATCGCCCCCTCAAATACCCAGCTTATCGTTCCCAGAATGCCGCCCATCACCCCCGAAAGAGATGTGATGGCCGAGAAATACAGCAAAAAGGAGGCCGCATCCACGTTTCCCCGCACCGCCTCTCCAATCAGGAAGGCATATGCCGCCCCGTCACGGATCAGGATAATGAGAAAGTTTACCAGCGCCGAGAGGATGCTGCGGCGCTTCATCTTTCTCTGCTGTGCCATGTTCAGGTCAATCAAATGGGCTATCCGGTCATGCAGGAACTGTTTCATGCCGTACAGGCGGATGTCCTTGGCATATTTAAAATCCTGCGCAATCGTCCAGACGATGCTGTTCATTTTTTTCTCAAGCGCATTGCGGATATCCCGCTCCTTCCAGTTCCTCCACCTCTCCCACTGTCCCATGGCGGCATTTAGTGCGCATCCGGCGGCAAGCAGCAGGATGATGGCCGGGTGCAGCAGGGAGACCACCGTGCCAAACAGCGCGAAGCTTAAAATCTGCGTGAGCATGTTCGAGAATGCCATCGGGAAATGCACCCCTGCCGTGTGGTTGTTGTTTATTGCATTGCCTGCACGCTCATTCAATTTCTGCACCTCAGGATCATAATCGAGATACCAGTCCCTGTCGCGCAGGCATTTGAGCCAGATATACTCCATCTGCGTCAGGACATAATGCTCTGAGCTGTTAATCTTGGCAGAAAGAATATTATTGACAAGGTCACACAGAAGCTGGGCAAGCAGCAGGCCGACAATCACCAGCGCAATCGGCGAAAACCTGTCCGATGCCTCCAGCACTGAAAGTATGGCGGACTGCGTATAGAGCGCAAGCGCCGACAGCGCCAGAGAGATCGGCACGGTAAAAATTCCCACAAACACCAGCGATCTCTCACTGTGCCACAGCAGGCGGTAAATGTATCCCACGCACGAAAACAGCCCATACTTCGGCTTGCGTCTGGGTTCCTTTTGTTTCTTTTCCTTCATAAAATCCGATCGCCTCCCTCAGGTCGTACATGTTTTTGTCTGCACTTACAAAATAATGGATTCCTCACGCAAAAAGTGCATTTCGCCAACCAAAAGTCGTTTTCGGTGAACGAAATGCACTGTAATCGGATTTATGAATGCAGGGGAATCAGCAGCTCCGCCGTAAACCCGCCGTCCTCGCTGTCCGCTGAGAAGATTCCGCCATACTTCTTTACAAGGCTCTCCACCCGGACAAGGCCAAGACCGTGCTGGGCCCCCTTTGCAGACGGAAACAGGCTGTTTCGCTTATCGCGTTTCTTTCCCGCCGCATTTGTAAATGCCAGATAAAACTGGGTGTTCTTCTGCCCGATGTATATGCGCAAGAACCGCTCTTCCTGCGGGAGCCTTTTGTTTTCCTCGATCGCATTGTCCAGCAGATTCCCGATAATGGCGCACAGGTCCACATCCGTGACCGGCGTCCCCTCCGGGATCTTTGCCTTTGCATTGACCGGAATGTGGTTCTGCGCCGCAATGTTCAGCTTTCCGTTTAAAATCGCATCCGTCATGACCCTGCCGGTTTTGATGGTGGTATCCACCTGCGTCAGATCATCGTTCAGCTCACGCAGATATTCGTTTACCTCATCGTATTTTTTCAATGCCATGCTGGCCTGCAGAGTCTGGATGTGGTTGTGGTAATCGTGCCTCCAGCCCCGCATTTTCGTGTACATCGACTCCACTTCGTCGCAATATTTTTGAAGCAGGTCACTCTGATAGCTCTCAATCCGTTTGTCAATCCATTTTCTTAACAGCATAAGTACCTCTTTAGAACAATCGTATCATCTCTTTCCCAATCTTCTCCGCCATCCCCCGGCTGATGGGAACCTCCTCGCCGTTTTTTAACACGACACTGCTGCCCTTGATCCGCGTGATGTGGCAGAGGTTGACGCAGAATGACCTCTGACATTTGAGAAAGAATTCGTCCAGCTCATCTACCGTTTCGGCAAAGGACTGCTTCATCCGATAGGTGCCTCCGAAGGTGTGGACAATGACATACTGTTTCTGGGCCTCAATGTAGAGTATCTGCGAAAGAGGCACAAAATCCGTCCTGCGGTCATAGGTCACACACAGCCGTTTTTCTGACTTGGCGATATTGGCGGCCGCCTTGTCCAGCACTTCATGCAGCTTTTCATAGGAAACTGGCTTTAGAAGGTAGTGCAGCGCGGCGACCTCATATCCCTCCGCAATGAAATCGGGATAACCGGTGATGAAGACAATCTGAACCGCATCATTCCCCTGCCTTATCCTCTTTGCAAGGTCAATCCCGTTCATCTCGCCCATTTCAACATCCAGCAGAAGAATGTCAAAATCTTTCTCGTCCTCATATCGAAAGAGAAAGGCTTCCGCAGACGGAAATACGGAAATCCCCGCCACGTGTCCGGCAGACTCCGCCCAGCGGGTGACGAGGGCGGCCACATACTCCGTATCGGAGGAATTGTCATCAATCACAGAAATTTTGTAATTCATAAATCTCCTGCCTTATCTACTGTCCTATATCCTTTTAACGATATCATACCCCTGTGCAAAAATCTATCAAATATTTGCTTTATTTGATTCAATTGACACATTTTGATAGAAAAATCAACGCAGATGTGATATATAGTATCTATGGAGGTATGTAACCTATGAAATCACTGTCTACACCAAAAATATGGCTTTTTGCCACCGGACAGTTCGGCTGGTCGCTGTTGTCCGGGCTAATTTCGAACTGGCTGGTCTATTTCTATCAGCCCGATGAAGCATCCATCGCGCAGGGGCAGATCCTTTTTGTCCCGCAGGGGCTGGTGATCTTTGGAATTTTTACATTGATCGGAGGAATCACAGCCTTTGGACGGCTTTTTGACGCGTTTACCGACCCGTGGATTGCGTCCCTGTCGGACCGCTGCACCTCTGAAAAGGGCAGGCGGATTCCGTTCTTAAAATGGGCATCCCTGCCGCTGGCACTCTCCACGGTCCTTGTATTCTGCTCTCCGGTAAACAAAAACAGTTGGATAAACGCCGCTTTTCTGTTTGCGATGGTAATGGCGTATTACCTGTCGATCACGGCATACTGCACCCCCTACAATGCGCTGATCCCGGAGCTTGGACATGACCAGAAGGAACGCTTAAATATCTCTACCGTAATCTCCTTTACCTTTATTGCGGGAACGGCTGTCGCTTATCTGGCTCCTGTCATCTGGGGAACGCTGATCCCCGCATTCGGACGGGTAAATGCAATCCGTGTGACCTTCGCGGTTATGGCAGTCATCGCGTTTGTATGTATGCAGGTGCCGGTCTGGTCGATCAATGAAAAGGAATATGTGAATACGGTTCCCTCACAGGATACGGCATTTTCCTCCCTTGTATCCACGTTTCGGAACAAAGAATTTAGGAAATTTGTGGGCTCCGATATTTTATACTGGATCGCCATCACCATGTTTCAGACAGGGCTTCCCTTCTTTGTAACCAGCCTCTTAAAGCTGCCTGAAACCATGACCACCCTTTATTTTGTCGGCATGACTGCGCTGTCGCTGGTCTTCTATATTCCAATCAACAAGCTGGCACTTCGGATTGGGAAAAAGAAATTGATTCTGACAGCCTTTGCAATATTTGCCTCCTCTTATCTGTACACCGGATTTCTCGGCCGGATACCGGGCATTCCCGCCAATGTACAGGGGCTGATCCTGATGGTTGTGGCTTCACTTCCAATGGCTGTATTTGGGATTCTCCCCCAGGCAGTTGTCGCGGATATCGCCCAGAGTGACGCCAAACGCACCGGAAGCAACCGCGAGGGAATGTTCTACGCATCCAGAACCTTTGCCTTCAAGCTGGGACAGAGCCTTTCCATGCTGTTATTTACGGCAGTTTCCACCATCGGAAGCGCATCCGGTCTGGGCTACCGCATTGCGGCCTTCGGCGCGGCCTCCTTCTGTGTGCTGGGCGGAATCGTCTTTTTGTTCTACAATGAACGCAAAATATATGCGGATTACTCGCAGAGTGAGAAAGGGATGTAAGAATGGATAAGAAAACAATTCACAATATGATACTGCCGGAGGAAGGGTACAGCGAGGCAATGCAAACCGTTGTCCTGCCCTATCTCGCACACAGAAAAACGGAAAACTACTGCGAGCGCGAAAAGGGAAAACGGATTTACTATATCCGCTGCCTTGCCGACAATCCCAGAGGCATCGCCGTGATTTCACACGGCTACACAGAAACCACAGAAAAATATCTGGAAAATATCTACTATTTCCTTCGCGGGGGATATCATGTCTATATGCCGGAGCATTGCGGGCACGGCCACACTTATCGGCTCTGCAGCGACTTGGAGGATTTATCCCTGGTACATGTAGATGACTATACAAGATATGTGGAGGATTTATTGTTTGTAGCCCGCATTGCATCGCAGGACTTCCCGAAGCTGCCGATCCTTCTGTACGGACATTCTATGGGCGGCGGCATTGCTGCTGCGGCTGCGTCGCAGTCACCCGGACTATTCTCCAGGCTCATCCTCTGTGCCCCGATGATCCGCCCAAAAACTGCGCCTGTACCGTGGTCCCTGGCAGGTCTGATTGCAAAAATATTCTGTATGGCCAAAAAATCGGAGCGCTATGTGGCGGGAAACCGCCCCTTTGGGGAACCGGAATTGTTTGCCGACAGCGCCTCTGTCTCAGAGGCAAGATTTGACTATTATCAGCAGAAAAGATGCCAGGAGCCCTTGTATCAAATGAATGCGATATCCTACGGCTGGCTTTGGCAGGCAGTGCGGCTAAACCGCTATCTGCAAAGGGAGGCCTGGCGCCGGATCACCTGTCCCGTATTGGTTTTTCAGGCTGATTACGATGCGTATGTCTCGCAAAAGGAGATGGTACGCTTTGTGAGAAAGCTGAGCCGGAGGAACCCCGGAAATGCAAAGCTGATTCGGGTTCCCGGCTCGAGACATGAAATCTTCCATTCCGGGACTACTATACTGGAGCGGTACTGGAAAAGGATCCTGTTATAGCGGCCTCTTTCCGGCTGTAATGATGGTTGCACCGTCAGGATTGTCCAGCACTTGTTCTATCACAAATCCGACTTTTTGCAGCAGCTCCTTTTCATGCTCCAGCGTCAGCGGAATATCAAAGTGAACGAAACAATCCTCCGGCAGGGCGGACTGCTTCCGCTTTTTCAAATAGGTGCTGCGCAGGAGCTCTTCCTCTTCCTCGCAGCAGGCAATATAGTCCCCCAGCAGAAAAATGCCGCCCTCCTTCAGGCTGTGCCAGACCTTTTGGTACAGCCTCTCTTTGCGCTCCGGAAGGAAGTGGTGCAGACTCTCAAAGGAGATCACCGCATCCCACTGATCGGAGCCAAGGTCATATTGAAAGTAATCCTGACACACGACCGTGAGGCACTTGTCGGAGTGCTTTTCCAGCAGCTTATCCAGCATGCTCCGGCACAGGTCTACCCCCGTCACCGCGATCTTTGGGTTCTTCTGAAAGATCAGGTCCAGCTCCAAACCGGTTCCGCACCCTAAATCCAAAATGTTTCGGCAGGTCTCGGGCAGCAATCCGGCAAAGCACTGATAGCTTTTTTCCCAAACTGACATGTGCTCCTCATAGTCCCCCAGCCTTTTGGTAAAAAAGTCTGCCATCTCCTCCAGCGGTTCCTTCGAGGTGTCCGAGAGCCATTGTCTCAAACCCTGCATATATTTTTCCGTCGATTCCATCAGCGTCATGATACCTGATTTAAGACATTAACCATTTCAATGGCAGCCAGGGCACAGTCATAGCCTTTGTTTCCCGCCTTGGAACCGGCGCGTTCAATAGCCTGTTCAATGTTTTCCGTTGTGATAACGCCGAACAATACTGGTTTTCCGGTCTGCAGTCCTACGGCGGCAATTCCCTTGGAGACTTCGGCACAGACATATTCGTAATGGCTGGTAGAGCCGCGGATTACGGCACCAACGCAGATGACAGCATCGTATTTGTCAGACTGAGCCATTTTCTGGGCCGCCAGTGGGATTTCAAAAGCACCGGGCACCCAACAGGCGCAGATGTTTTCTTCCTGCACTCCGTGGCGAACCAGACCATCTACAGCACCCTCCAGCAGCTTATTCACAATGAAACTGTTAAAACGAGCGGCGACGATACCCACCCGCATGCCTTCCGGCGCAACAACTTTTCCTTCCAGTAATTGAATGTTCATGATCATTTCCTCCAATCAAAAGATAAAATATGTCCCATTTTTTCCTGTTTCGTTTTCAGATAAAATTCATCGTAGAGTCCGGGCTTGATCTCGATGGGAACGCGCTCCCGGATCTCAAAATCAAAGCCCTCCAGACCGTAAACCTTGCTGGGATTGTTCGTGAGGAGCCGCAGAGATTTCACGCCAAGATCCTGTAAAATCTGCGCACCGCTCCAGTATTCCCTAAGATCCGGCTCGAAGCCAAGATCCAAGTTGGCCTCCACCGTATCCCTTCCATGCTCCTGAAGCTCATAGGCCTTTAGCTTATTGATGAGCCCGATGCCCCGTCCCTCCTGCCGCATATAGAGAATGATGCCCCGTCCCTCCTGCTGGATCATCCGCATGGCGGTCTTTAACTGCGCGCCGCAGTCACATCGCTGGGAGCCAAACACATCTCCGGTAAGGCATTCGGAATGTACACGGCAGAGAATATCCTGACCGTCGCCGATTTCACCGCAGACAAGCGCTACATGGTGCTCGCCGGTGATATCATTTACATAGCCATGAATCTGGAAATCACCGCAGTCCGTGGGCAAAAATGCGCAGGCCTCCTGCTTCATGTGGCATTCGTAGCGTCGGAGATAGTCCTGAAGATCCTTGATCGTGATAAAGCACAGGTCATAGGTTTTCGCCATCTCCTGAAGCTGTGGAGTGCGCATCATGGTACCGTCTTCAGCCATAATCTCACAACAAAGACCACATTCTTTAAGTCCGGCCAGCCGGCACAGATCCACAGTAGCTTCCGTGTGTCCGTTCCGGGCCAGAACGCCGCCATGGCGCGCCACCAGCGGAAACACATGGCCGGGACGGCGCAGATCCTCCGGACGCGTCGTTTCATCCACACACATGCGGCAGGTATATCCGCGTTCCTCGGCGGAGATGCCGGTGGTAGTATTGACATGATCAATGGAGACAGTGAAAGCTGTGTTGTGGATTTCTGTGTTTTCAGAAAGCATTTGCGGCAAATTCAGTCTGTGAGCCAGATTTGCAGACATGGGAGTGCAGATGAGGCCACGGCCGTGAGCAGCCATAAAATTTACATTCTCCGTGGTAGCAAATTCTGCTGCGCAGATCAAGTCGCCTTCGTTCTCCCGGTCCGGATCGTCTGTACAAAGGATCAGCTTTCCCTGACGCAGAGCCTCTATGGCTTCGGGAATGGTGTTGTAAGCAAAACTCATAAAATCCCTCCTATACAAAACTTGTATGATGTGAAATGATTAAAAACCATTTTCCTGCAAAAATTCCAGTGTGATGCGGCTTTCCTTGTCCGGTCTTGGAACAGCAGCCGTCAACAGCCGATCCACATATTTTCCGATAATATCGTTTTCCAAATTGACCTGACTGCCGCATTCCTTTTGCAGCAGGACGGTCTGTTTCCCTGTGTGTGGAATCAGAGACACCGAAAAATTCTGATCAGTCACGGCGGTCACGGTAAGGCTGATGCCGTCGATGGCGATGGAGCCCTTTTCCACGATATGTCGCAGGATTCCCGGAGGTGCAGAGATCGTGACATTGGTTGCAAGCCCCTCCTGATGTTTTTTCGTGATCGTGCCCACGCCGTCAATGTGTCCGGAGACAATATGTCCGCCAAACCGACCGTCGGCCGCCATGGCACGCTCCAGATCCACAGAATCGCCGCTGCGCAGTGTACCAAGATTACTTCGCCGGAAAGTTTCCGGCATGACATCCGCCGTAAATCCGTCTTCTTTAATGATTGTTACAGTGAGACACACACCGTTGACCGCGATGGAGTCTCCGATCTTTGTGCCCTCTAACACCAGACTGGCCCCAATGTCGATGCTTCCATTGTTCTGGCCAGAGGCCACACCGCGCACAATGCCGATTTCTTCAACGATTCCAGTAAACACCGTTCATTCCTTCTTTCATGTCATATTCCAGCAGAAGATCCTCATCCAGCGGAGTTACCTGCAGGTGATGCAGCTTTGCACCATCATCCGGCATACATACGCCGGGCCCCTCCACGGGAGTTTTTGCCGCAGCACCGCCAAAGAGCTTTGGCGCTGCATATACGCAGACATGGTTCACGATTCCGGCCGCAAGCGACGCTGCATGAAGCTGTCCGCCACCCTCGATTAGTACACTGTCAATCTGCTGCCGACCGAGGTATATAATCAATTCCCTGAGGTCTGTCTGTCCGTCCGGCCCGGGGAGACAAAGCACCTCCACCCCCATGGAGCGGAGTGAAGCCTCTTTTTCCGGCTGGGCATCCGCACAGGCCACGATGGTCCGGTATTCCCTTGCCGTCTCGACAATCCGGCTGTTGAGCGGAAGCCTAAGATGGCTGTCGGCGATGATCCGCACAGGCTGATGGCCGCCGGGAATCCGACAGTTTAGCAGAGGGTCATCTGCCAGCACCGTTCCGATGCCTGCGAGAATGGCGCTGTAACGGCCTCGGAGCTGATGTACATGCTGCCTTGCAGTTTCACCGGTAATCCACTGGGAGGCTCCGGTATGCGTTGCAATCTTTCCGTCTAATGTCATTGCGTATTTCATAACTACATAAGGGCGTCCAGTAGTGATATAGTGAAAAAAAACCGGATTGAGCATGTCACACTCCTCACGGAGAAAGTCTTCCTCCACAGTGATGCCGTGCCGGCGGAGAATGTCAGCGCCTTTGCCGGATACCAGCGGGTTGGGATCCCTGGACCCGATGACCACACGGCGAATTCCGTTCTGGATGACGGCATCCGTGCAGGGCGGCGTTCTGCCCTGATGGCAGCAGGGCTCCAAGGTAACATACAGGGTTGCCCCTTGCGCCGACTCTGTCAGAGAGGCAAATGCATTTCGCTCGGCGTGGAGATCCCCGCATTTTTTGTGATACCCTTCACCGATGATATTCCCCTGTTTTACAATGACAGCGCCCACCATGGGATTAGGGGAGGTCCAGCCTGCACCCTGACGGGCCAGAGCAATTGCCCGGCGCATATAATCGAAATCGTTCATCCTATCGATCCTTTTCGAATAAATACAAAAAACCCTGAAATGATATATCACTCCAAGGCAAAACTTTTAAAAGGTGTGTTCATCTTCTTTCATCCAGACTGTACTGTCGGCTCCAGAATCTCACTGGATCTGCGAATCAGAAACTGATCGCTCGCGGGCTTTACCGCCGGTGGGGAATTTCACCCCGCCCTGAAGATATTCTGCATATATTGTACATAGTAAAAAATAACATGTCAAGAGGATGAGGATAAAAAACCTGTTAATATGGTCCTCATTTTTGTCAAGAATCAATATTGATTTTTGATCCGGTTTCCGATAGGATGATATTGTTCGAATTAGGATACTTTTTGACATTCACACACCAGACAGGAGGCAGCTTATGGGAGGATTTTTTGGAGTGGCAGCGAAGGAGGACTGTGTCTTTGACCTGTTTTTCGGCACGGACTATCATTCGCACTTAGGCACAAGACGCGGCGGAATGCTTGTGTACGACCCCGAGCGTGGCTTTGACCGCGCCATCCACAACATTGAGAACGCGCCGTTTCGGACAAAATTTGACTCTGAGGTTCAGAGCATGAAGGGCAAGCTGGGCATCGGCTGTATCTCAGACTACGAACCGCAGCCGCTTCTGCTGCGATCCCGCCACGGAACCTACGCTCTCACCACGGTCAGCAAGATCAACAATGCGGACGAGCTGACCCGGATGCTGTTGGAGAGCGAATGCCTGCATTTTATGGAGATGAGCTCCGGCGAGCTCAATTCGACGGAGCTCATTGCCGCGCTGATCAACCAGAAGGACAACCTGATTGACGGCATACAGTATGCCCTCGACAGTGTGGACGGCTCCCTCTCCCTCCTGCTTGTGAACAAAAACGGAATCTATGCCGCAAGGGACAAGCTGGGAAGGACTCCCATCAAGATCGGCAAAAAGCACGACGCCTTCTGCGCCGCGTTCGAGAGCTTTTCTTACAAAAACCTCGGCTATCAGGATTACAAGGAGCTTGGGCCGGGTGAGATCGTGGTGATGACGGACTCCAACTGCGTCACCCTCGTCAACCCCGGGACCGATATGAAAATCTGCACATTTCTCTGGATCTACTACGGATATCCGTCCAGCTCCTACGAGGGAGTCAGTGTGGAGAAAATGCGCTACAACTGCGGCGCCAAAATGGCGGCAAGGGACCATGTGGAGCCGGACATCGTGGCGGGCGTTCCGGATTCCGGAACCGCCCACGCAGTGGGTTACTCGAACGCCTCCGGCATCCCGTTCTCCCGGCCGTTCATCAAATATACGCCAACCTGGCCGCGCTCCTTTATGCCGACGATCCAGTCCCAGCGCAACCTGATTGCGAAGATGAAGCTGCTGGCCATCGAGGAGCTGATCCGGGACAAGAAGCTGCTCTTAATCGACGATTCGATTGTCCGCGGGACACAGCTGCGCGAGACCACGGAATTTCTGTACCAGAGCGGAGCCAAGGAGGTACACATCCGTCCGGCCTGCCCGCCGCTCTTGTTCGGATGCAAATATCTGAACTTTTCCAGATCCTCCTCCGAGATGGATCTGATCACAAGGCGCGTGATTCAACGTCTGGAAAATGGGAATGTCACCGACGAGGTTTTGGCGGAGTACGCGGATCCGGACTCCGAGAAATACGAGAAGATGGTGGATGAAATCTGCAGGGAACTCCATTTTACCTCCCTGCGGTTCAACCGGCTGGACGATATGCTGGATTCCGTGGGAATTGATCCCTGCAAGCTCTGTACATACTGCTGGAACGGCAAAGAATAATCACTGTTTTTTACGGCGGGGCTTGTCCCGCTCCTCAAGATCGAGGCAGAGAAGAAACAACAGGTACTCATTGACTGACATCTGTTTCTTCTTTGCCTCTTTTGCAACCATAGAAAACGTGTCATGCTTGATGTCCTGTTTGATGTCATCCCGCATCCGCGCATAGTACTCCACGAAGCCGGCGCTGATCACGCCTGTCGGAATTGCCACGACGCAGACGCCCAGCAGCGCAATGAGGATTGCGACAATCTTCCCGCCGACCGTGATCGGATAGATATCTCCGTACCCGACGGTGAGGACGGTGGACATCGCCCACCATATCCCGGAAAACGCGTTCTCAAACACATCCGGCTGCACATCGTGCTCAAAGCCGTACATGCACAGGGACGCCGCGAGCATAATCATCGCGATCATGCAGATCGAGGAGAGAAGCTGTTTCTTCTTCTCCGAGACGACCTCCGCCACGATGTGAAACGCGTCAAAGCTCCTGTTCACGCGGAACAGACGCATAATGCGGATCACGCGGATCATGCGCAGCGCTACAATTCCGTTGGAGTACAGCGGACCAAAGTATGATAAAATTGTCAGTAAATCGACGATTCCGTAAAAAGAAAACACAAATTTGCGCACGGCACGCATGCCTCCGGTTCCCGGGTAAAGATACCGGCAGGTCCAGAGGCGCAGAATATATTCAATGATAAACACCACGATGGTGGCCAGCTCAATTCCGTTTAAGAGGGGCGCATAGGGCTGCAGCTCGTCAAAGGTCCGCAAAAACGTCATGCTGATGCTTACAAGGATCATGCAGACGATAAAGTAGTCAAACACGCGGCTGGGGATATCAATCCTTGTGCCGATCTGGATAATGTCAAATACCCGGCGCTGAATATCCTTCTCTGACCTGCCTCTTCCCTTTCCTCTGCTCACAAAGCCCTCCCT
>JAFLRQ010000027.1:12385-17033 GCA_022511395.1 Agathobacter sp.
GAATATCCTTCTCTGACCTGCCTCTTCCCTTTCCTCTGCTCACAAAGCCCTCCCTCTATGACCGGCACCCGTCCCAAGGCGCCGCCCGCCACCTAACGGCTCCGACGGTCAATGCCGGTTCTTCGATAATACTCCGCCTTGTCCGCGTACATCTCTTTCTCTGCCTCGGAGAGAATCCTGTCGATGTCATCGCCGCATCTTTCCCTCCACGAAAACCCGACTGCCAGTGACACATCGTTGTCGGCAATGTACTTTTTTAGCTGCTCCGACCGTCTCCGGAATTCCTTCTCCTCGATCTGCGGACACAGCGCGACAAGCTCATCTCCGCCAATGCGAAACAGCCCATAGTCGCCAAAAACCTCCTTGAGACATTTGCTGGAATCCACAATCAGCCGGTCGCCCTCCAGATGTCCCTTCTGGTCGTTCATCCGTTTCAGTCCGGTCACATCGCAGAACACAACTCCGATGCACTGCTCCTGGTCGATGCGGTCCTCAAATTCGTTCAGTGCATACCGATTCCCGATCTGTGTGAGCTGGTCGCGGTAGCTCATGTCCTTCAGCTCCCGCACCAGATTCCGCCGCTTGATCTCCGAGACAAAGAAATGTCCCATAATCTGAAGAAGATCCGAGGCGTAGCCTAAATTTTTTTCCGGGAGATTATCCACGCCGTAAAATCCGATTGCCGCCCCATCCATAAAGAGAGGTACCACCACCACGGAATGAATGGACTGGCGCCGCAGCACCTCATATTTCACCGGATCCGACTCGCGCAGCGTCTCGATATCCTCCACCATGATGGACTGGTTTTCCTTAAAAACCCGATACCAGCTGGCACAGACCTCCGGAGGAAGATCCTGCAGAGTCTCCTTCTCCGCCGTCACACCACTGGCTGTCCACTCGTAGGTATTGTCATCGCCGCCCTTTTCATTCCTCTCAAAAATATAAGTGCGGGCTCCCTTCAGCGCCTTGCCGAGATATTCCAGCACGATCTCGATGGATCTGTCGGGCGTAGGTGCCTGCAGGGCAAGCCGAAACGCCTCATTGACCTGCCCTTCCAGCATCTGGTTGTTCCTGAACGCATCGCCCTGTCCTGCCCGGAAGCTGACATCGATGGCAATCTCGATGCGGCAGCGCCTGCCGTCTTGTACCACCATCGTGTCCTTCCACAGCATATAGCGGTCGAGGTTCGCGGCATAGCACTGTCTCTCCCGAAACCGGTTCGGCTCCAGCTCGTCGTTGTTGCAGATCTTGCAGGGCGAGGAGCACTGCTGAATCAGTTCATAGCACTTCTTCCCGACCGTCTCCTCCATCGATTTGATCCCGAAAATCTCCATTGCCGTCGGGTTCATGTAAATCATTTCATAGGTGTCCATGTCTGTCACATAGACACTCTCATGCATGTTTTCAAAAAACTCCCAAATTTTGTCCACTATGCTGCCTCTCTTTTTGCACCGTAATCAGATTTATGCCGTTAAATCCCTCAGCTCAGACATAATCGCAGGAATGTCAATGTTCTGCGGGCAGTGCTCGGTACATGCTCCACAGCCGACACAGTCTTTGGGCTGGCCGTCTGTCTGAATCTCCTTGAGCTGGTTGAGCGCCCATCCGCCCTGCAGCTTATAGGTATTGTAAACCCTCAATACCTCCGGAATATTGATCTTCGCAGGGCAGGTGTCACAGCAGTAGCGGCATGCCGTGCAGGGCACCTTGATCTGGTCCCTGAACTGTGTGCAGACATCAAGGAGCAGAGCCTCATCTTCCTTGGACATAACGGTTTCATCGGAAAACGTCGCAATGTTATCCTCAATCTGAGACATGGTTGACATTCCGCTCAAAACCACCTGAACCTGCGGCAGGCTCTTCACAAAACGCAGTGCCCATGCGGGAATGCTCCACTCGGGATGCGCGTCCTTTAGAATTTTCTCAGTCTCCGGTGTCAGATTCGCCAGACGTCCGCCGCGCACCGGCTCCATAACCACGATCGGAATATTGTGCTTCTCCAGCACCTCGTACTCCGCCTTGGAGGAACCGAACAGCCAGTCAAAATAGTTGAGCTGAATCTGCGCAAAATCCCAATTATGGTGGATTGTAAACTTCTCGAGAGTTTCCGGTGACGAATGGGAAGAAAACCCCAGATATGTAATCCTTCCCGCCTTTTTCTGCTCGATAAAGTAATCCACCGCGCCGCTGTCTATATACTGCTGCGCAATCTGGTTGTTAATTCCGTGAATCAGATAAAAATCGATGTGGTCCGTGTGAAGCCTCTTAAGCTGCTCCTCAAAGACCGCCTTATAATCCTTATTGGCAAAAATCAGGTACTTGGTTGCAAGATAGAAGCTGTCTCTCGGGTAACGGTCCACCAGCGCCTCTCCGAGGAATTTCTCCGAGGAGCCCCCATGGTACACGTATGCGGTGTCAAAGTAGTTGATGCCCTGCGCAATCGCATAGTCAATGATTTCCTGCGCCTTCTCCTTGTCGATCACCGTGTCCGGCTGCCCCGGCACGACCGGCAGACGCATGTTTCCCATCCCAAGGCGGGAAAGCTTGGTGTCCTGAAAAGCTTTGTACTCCATAGTAAAATCCTCCTTCTCCATTTTAAAACACACTATCAGTTACATTATACCAGATTTATCTCATGAATCAATGTTTTTTATCTATCAGTTTATTCGAACTGGCTCGCATAGAGCTTATAATACGCCCCCTTTGCCAGCATGAGCTCCTCGTGGGTGCCCTGCTCCACCACATCCCCGTGATCCACCACCAGAATTTTGTCCGCATTCTGAATCGTAGACAGGCGGTGCGCAATTACGAAACAGGTCTTTCCCTGCATCAGGCTGCGCATCGCTTTCTGCACCTTGCGCTCCGTGTTCGTGTCCACATTGCTGGTCGCCTCGTCCAGGATCAGCATGCTGGTGTCGTAGAGCATGGCCCGCGCAATTGTCAAAAGCTGTTTCTGTCCCTTGCTGATGTTGCCGCCGTCCTCGCTGATCTCAGTGAGATAGCCCTTTGGCAGGCGCGTGATATAGCTGTGGATATGCGCCGCCTTTGCCGCGGCAACCACCTCCTCCATGGTCGCGCCCTCTTTCCCGTAGGCAATGTTGTCAAAAATTGTCCCGGAAAACACCCATGTGTCCTGCAGCACCATCGCATAGCTGCGGCGCAGGCTGTCCCTTGTGACGCTGCGGATTTCGTGGCCGTCCACTGTGATCGCGCCGCTGTCCACGTCATAAAAACGCATCAACAGGTTGATGATCGTTGTTTTTCCGGCGCCGGTCGCCCCGACAATGGCGATGGTCTTCCCGGCGTCCGCCGTAAGACTCAAATTATGTAAAACGGTTCTGCCCGGCACATAGCCGAAGCTGACCTCCTTCATCTCCACGTCGCCCCGCACATTGCAGAGAACGCTGGCGTCATAGATGTCCTGCACCTCCTCCGGCTCATCCAAAAGGCGGAACACCCGCTCGGATGCGGCAAGCGCGGAAAAAATCTCATTCACAATATTGGCAATCTCATTGATCGGGCCGGAGAACTTGCGGGAGTAGAGCACAAAGCTGGAGATCTCCCCCAGATCCACCACGCGGAAATTGTAGAGGAGTGCCCCGACCAATCCAATCAGTGCCAGTCCAAGGTTATTGATAAATCCGACGGTCGGCCCCAAGGTCATACCCAGCCGGTCTGCCTCATAGTAGGCGTCCGCGGCCGCGTGATTGATGTCGTTGAACTGCTCGCAGACGCCATCCTCATAGGCATAGGCGAGAATTGTCTTCTGCCCGCTGAACATCTCCTCCACAAACCCGTTCATCCGACCGTAAGCCGCACTGCGCTTTGCGTAGCGGGGGCGCGTCTTTTTCCCCATGCTGCGCGTGTAGAATACCGCCATCGGTATGGTGATCAGCATACACAGCACCAGCGGAAGTGAAATGCTGCACATCATGATAAAGGAGCCTGCCACTGTCACAAAGCTGGTCATGATCTGCACAATGTCCGTGGAGAGGCTGGTACAGATCACATCAATGTCATAGCTGACGCGGCTGATAATGTCTCCGGCCTGATTGCGGTCAAAGTAGCCCACCGGAAGGCGGCTGAGCTTGTCAAACACATCGTTGCGCATCCGGCGCGCAACCTTTCGGCTGACGCGCATCATCCCAAGGCTGACCGCAAAGCTCAACAGATTGCTTCCCACATACAGGACCAGCATCCATTTGACATAGTAGATCACCCGGTCAAAATTGACATTTCCGGCGCCTGCTGCCGCCTCTGAGATCGCATTTCCCGCAAACTTCGGTCCGAGCAGGTTGCCCGCGTTCCCCACCAGCGCGCACAGACACAGAATGGCCACAATGATACGGTATTCGGCCAGATAGCTTAATATGCGCAAAAGTGCGCCCTTTGCATTCTTTGGTTTTTCCTTTTTTCCTCCGCGGTCTCCGGGTCCCGGCATAATTTATCCTCCTGTTGTACTTGTAGCTGACCACCTGCTTCGCGGGTCCGCCATAAGGAATCTGTCAGCTTCGCTGACCACCTGCTTCGCGGGTCCGCCATAAGGAATCTGTCAGCTTCGCTGACCACCCTTATGGCATTGATCCCATCTGAGTTTCATAGATATCCCGGTAGGCCGGGCAGGTTTCCAGCAAATATTCATGGTTTC
>JAFLRQ010000027.1:17133-20881 GCA_022511395.1 Agathobacter sp.
GTTTCATAGATATCCCGGTAGGCCGGGCAGGTTTCCAGCAAATATTCATGGTTTCCATAGCCAATGCAGTGTCCGTCGTCCATCACCAGAATATTGGTCATGCTCTGGACAGAGCTGACGCGCTGCGCAACCATGATCGTCGTGGAATTCCGATGATGTTCAAAGATTGCCTTCCTGAGCGCCGCGTCGGTCTTGTAGTCCAGTGCGCTGGAGGAATCGTCCAAAACCAGAATCTCGGGATTCCCCACAAGCGCCCGGCTGATCAGAACCCTCTGCTTCTGACCGCCGGAGAGGTTGGCGCCCTTGATGTCCGACATATAGTCCAGTCCCTCCTCAAGGCTGTCAATGAATTCCTTCGCCATGGCGTCGCTGACCGCGGCCTGTATCCCCGCCTCGTCCACATCGCGCCCGAAGGTAATATTGTTTTTCAGCGTGTCGTTGAATAGAATATCGTTCTGGAATACCACTCCGAATTTGCGGTGCAGCTCATCCTTGGGGTAAGAGCGCACATCTCGCCCATCCACAAAAACTGCCCCGTCCTCCACATCATAGAAGCGCATCAGCAGATTGATAATCGTCGTCTTGCCGCATCCGGTTGGCCCGATGATACCCAAAGATTCGCCCTTGCGGATGCAAAAGCTGATATCGCTGAGGCACTGCTCCTGCCCGCCGCCGCCGAAATCGTCGCGGTTTTCGGAGACCCCATCGGCGTGATAGCTGAAATTCACATGGGAAAACTCAATAAAGGCATCGCGATTCTCAGAATGCTTCTCCTCCTCGCCGGAGACAATCGTCTGCTCCTCCTCGGCCGCCAGCACCAGCGCGATTCGGTCTGCGGAAGCCGCCGCCTTGCTGATGTTTAAGAACACACGGTTTAACGCCATAACGCCCTGCATCACCATGTTAAAATACGTGAGGAACGCGAGAATCACACCCGGCTGCATCTGTCCGTTATTCACCCGCAGAGCGCCGACAAACACGACAAGCGAAAGCCCGGTATTTAAACACAATTGCATGAACGGTCCCGGCACGGACATAAAGGTGCTGGTGGCGATGTCACTTTGGGTCATGACATCATTCGCCTGATGGAAACGCCGTATTTCATAATCGCTCTTGGACAGCGCCTTGATCACGCGGATGCCGCTGATATTTTCGCGCATGATGCGCACGACATCGTCCAGACGCTCCTGCACCCTCTGGTACATGGGAATTCCCTTGCGGGACACGGTGAACACCACAATCATCAGTATCGGCAGCATTGCGCAGAGAATCAGGCTCAACGCCCAATCCATGGTCATGGTCACCACAATCCCGCCAATCAGAAGAATCGGCGCGCGGATGGTCAAAGTCTGCAAACTCATGGCGCACGACTGCACATTGTAGCTGTCGCTGGTCATACGGCTGGTCAGGCTGGGAAGGCCGAACGCGTCAAACTGCGAGCCGCTCAGGTTTGTAGTCTTGTTGAACAGATCCCGCCTCACATCGTAGGAGACATTGTGCGCATTGTCCACTGCGTGACGGTTTGCGCGGATGTTCAGCTGCCACGTAAGCACTGCCGTCACAATCATCAGTCCGCCCCAAAGAAAAATCTGACCGACCTGCCCCAGCGGCACAACATCGTCGATCAGATGCTCCAGTATGTAGGGCAGCAGAAGCTCGGTCAGCGTTCCGACCAGTTTCAGCGCCACCCCCCACACAATCATTTTCATATATTTTTTCATGTAGTGAAAAATCAGCTTCATCTCATCCCTCATCTTCTGCGGGGGACATTTTTTGCCGCCCCACAGAAAGATTATAATGGATTATGAGAGATTAATCAAGCTCCTCCAAAGAGCTCTGCGCCTTCTTTTTCCTGTGTTTCACGCACTCGGTCAGAAGATACTCGATCTGCCCATTGATCGAGCGGAAATCATCCTCCGCCCACGCCGCAATCTCTGCGTACAATTTTTCCGACAGCCGGAGCGGAACCTGCTTTTTCTCAGCCATTAATACAAACTCCCTGAATTGACAACCGGCTGGGCATCGTGATTGCCGCACAGAACCACCAGCAGGTTGGACACCATGGCAGCCTTGCGCTCATCGTCAAGATTTACAAGCTGCTTTTCATTCAGACGCTCCAAGGCCATCTCCACCATGCCCACAGCGCCGTCCACAATCATCTTTCTCGCGTCAATGATAGCCGATGCCTGCTGGCGCTGCAGCATGACGGACGCAATTTCCGGCGCGTAGGCAAGATAGGTGATCCGAGCCTCAATAATCTCAAGTCCCGCATCCTTTACCTTGTTCTGGATCTCTGCCTTGATGCGCTCCGCAACTACCTCCGCCGACCCGCGCAGGCTTCCCTCGTCCGCCTGTCCGTCGCCGGTCGTGTCCACGTTAATTGCCACATCGTAAGGATAGATGCGCACAATGTTGCGCAGCGCGGAATCACACTGTAAGGACAGATATTCCTTGTAATTGTCCACATTGAACACAGCCTTGGCCGTGTCCGTCACGCGCCAGATCACCGCAATTCCGATTTCCACCGGATTTCCCAGACAGTCGTTGATTTTCTGCCTGCCGTTGTTCAAGGTCATGGCCTTTAAGGAAATTTTCTTGCTCATGCTCTCTACAGTCACTGTGGTACCGTTTGCGGAAGCCCCAGCGTTCGCATGCCCCTGTGTGTCGCCGCTCTGTGCCAGCTTCGTGCCCGCCGCCGGATTCACCGCGGTACAAAAAGGATTCACGTAGTAAAAGCCCGCCTCCCGGATGGTGCCCTTATAGTTGCCGAACAAGGTCAGCACCAGCGCCTCCTGCGGCTTTAACACCTTCAGTCCTCCGAACATAATCGATGTCACGATACACACCACAATCCCCACAACCAGCAGCAGCGCCGCCCCCGTAATCTCCCGCTCGATCCCAATGCCGCCAAAAACAATTGCCGCTATGGAAGACAACTGGCAGAGAATGATCAAAAACAGTGCCAGCATCCCGTTTTTCTTGGTTACATAAATTTTTTCCGTCATAGCCCTTCCCTCCTCATATGAAACTGCTTGTTATCTTTTGATATCATTATGATATCATCATGATTTTTAAAAGTCAAGCACAAAAATTAAAAATCGCTGAAGTCCCTATGGCCTCAGCGATTTTTCTTTTATAAACTTTTTTGCAGCCTCTATGTGTATCTGTTTCAAATCACCATTGCAGCCGGTACGTCTCAATATTTTCGTCTCCTTCTAACCCGATAGAGATGTCTTCAAAACTATCGTCACTAAAATCAACCAACGCTCTGTTTTTCATATCCAGCACGGAATGTCCCGGAACCACAAAAACATTTAAGCCAACGCGTTCCCGACTAACATATTCTACACCGTCAATCTCGATTTTCCCTCTAAGTTCTTTCCTTTTCCTCAAATGTCTGTGCAGAGTCCCATCAAGCTTTACCTCTATAGAAGCATCGCCTTTGTAGTTGTAAAGTATTAAGCCCTTGTTAATCCGCCGCGGCCACACCCAAACCACAATGCCAATCAAGCATATCATCAGGCAGGATATGACTGCTAAAGCAACTTTTTTTCTCATACTCAACTCCGTTCTGTATTCGACAAATGATATTCGTTCAGTATTCCCAATCTGCCGGGTCTTTGCTGGCATCCAAATAAGGGGGAATGTACTGTGCATCCATATAGCTCTCCGGCCAATGCTTGTCAATATCCCAGCCCCCGTGCTCGTCCGCTACCACCCACTCCCGGCCAAATTCATCCTCTGCCAC
>JAFLRQ010000028.1:0-1311 GCA_022511395.1 Agathobacter sp.
GGTTCTTGAAAAATCGAATTTCATATTGCTGTATTACTACTACTACTACCAAAAGGGGGAGGGCGCAAGCTCTCTCCCTTTATCAACTATAGGTATTAAAAGTTAAATGATAATATAAGAATTTATGAAAAGACCAATTTTAAGCATATCTCTTCTCGTGTCAGGCAGGGAAGATACCACGGAACAGTGCTTGGACTCCCTTCGTCCGCTGACCGAACAACTGAACACAGAACTGATTCTTGTGGATACCGGCTGCGGCGAATCGCTGAGAAAAAAATTGCGCACATACACCGACCAAATCGTCCCGTTTACCTGGTGCAACGATTTTGCGAAGGCAAGAAATGCCGGACTTGAAAAGGCCACGGGCGAATGGTTCCTTTTTCTGGACGACGATGAATGGTTCGAGGATGTAGGTCCTATTATCGATTTCTTCCGGTCCGGAGAGTATCGCGAATATGAGCAGGCCGTTTACATTGCCAGAAATTATTCCAGAAGGGACGGCAGCGATTTTTCGGACGACTGGGTATCCCGGATGATTCGTCTGCATGAGGACACGCACTTTGAGGGCAGCGTTCACGAATCACTGGTTCCGGCAATCGGAAAATGCAAGAGAATCCCCGCATTTGTGCACCATTATGGCTATGCCTTTGAAACAGAGGAGGCAAGGCGCAAACACTATGAGCGCAATGTATCCATCTTAGAGCGTCTGATGCGGGAGGAACCGGACAATCTCCGCTGGTGGCTGCAGATCGTCCCGGAATATATCGGAATCAAAGACAGCAAACGCCTGATTGATACCGCCAAAACTGCCCTTGACAAGCTAAAAGACGTCGATACGTCCTTTCTGAATCAGTGCAGGGGAACCTTCTACAGCGCGCACCTGACAGGGCTTGCCATGGAGAATCAAAATCAGGAGCTGCTGCGTCTATGCCGTGCATACAGCCAGGACCCCCGCAATACGTTAGCGGGAAATGCAAATTTGTATGTGCTCGGGATGACCGCCGCGGATGAACTGGATCTGCCGGAGGAAATGGCAGACCTCGCAAAGAACTATTTCACGGCGCTGGCGCAATGGCAAAATACGCAGCAAACCGAACAGGAACAGATCATTGCAGAGAGCATTTTGCTGGTCAAGGCTGCCTTCTCCGAAGGCAGCCGACAGACCATGCGCTTCCTGTACGCACAGGCACTCGCAAAGCTTAGCCGCGCGAGCGAATATCCCGCGGAATTGCGTGCGGAATTGGGTAATTTCCTCTCGCGTCAACTGGAAAACAAAGGAGATTTCCTGATCCTCCCGGACAGCTACTGGGA
>JAFLRQ010000028.1:1411-20555 GCA_022511395.1 Agathobacter sp.
GGCGAAGCTGAGGCGCTGCTGCGCACTTATGCCGAAACCCATCTTGCGTACGCAAAATACATCTATACGGATCTTGTATTTGAGGAAGAAATGACGTTGCTGCCGGAAAACCTTCGCGCCGCCGTCTGGATCCAGCGAATGCTGGACTGTGACCGCTCCGCCGCTGCCAAGCGCGCAGAATATCTTGAAAAGAGCGTGCAGGCGTATCCGCGAATCAAAGCGCTGGCACAAAGATATAAAAAATTGCTGTCATAAAAAGAATGGAGAGCCCTCACTCTCCATTCTTTTCTGTAATGTCATTCGACACCCGCCGTTCGTCGTGAGTGAGCAAGCTCACTCCGGCTTTCCCTTTCTTATTATATTACGATTTAACAAATCGAATTTCCGTTACACTGCATGCCGGCAGCGTCGCCTTGCAGGTATTTCCCTCAAGCTTGTAGGCTGTGAACTCTTTCTCCTGCACAACCTCCGGCTGCTCGAAGGTATTGTAATCCTTCATGCCTCCCGCAACAACGCGTGCCTCCTTCACCTCATACTTAGCGCCGTCCGTCAGCACAATCTCCAGCTCCTTCGACTCGGTTGCGGAAAGATTGTTGACCGTCACCGTGATCACGCCGTCCTTCTCCGACACAGACTCGTTGAGTTCAGGAACGGTGTGCTCTTTTGTACCCGTGAATCCGGAATCCGTGAGGTAGCTGTCCAGCAGCTGCGCGCCCTGATGATGCCGATACATATGGAACACATGGTAGGTCGGCGTCTTGATCATCTTCTCGCCCTCTGTGAGGATGACTGCCTGCAGTACATTCACCATCTGCGCGATGCAGGCCAAACGAACACGGTCGCAGTGCTTGTTGAAGATGTTGAGTGTCACGCCTGCCACCAACGCATCCCTTATGGTGTTCTGCTGATACAGAAATCCCGGATTCGTTCCCGGCTCACAGTCAAACCAGTTGCCCCACTCATCGACGGAGAGACCGATGCGTTTCTGCGGATCATAGAGATCAATGATGGCACAGTGACGCTTGATCAGCTCCTCCATATACAGGGCTTTGCCCAATGTCTTATACCACACATCCTCGTCAAAGTCCGTCGCACTGCCCTTCTTCTCCCATGTATCCCCCGGCACGGTATAATAGTGCAGGGAGAGCAAATCCATAAATCCGTGCGCCTCCTTCGGCGTATGGTCAAAGCAGACCCTCATCACTTCCTCAGTCCAGTGATAATCGTTCACATTCGGGCCGCCGCAGATTTTCTTGATCGGCTTTTCCGGGTCATAGTTTCTCACATAGGTCTGATATCTGCGGTACAAATTTGCGTAATATTCCGGCGTCATATTGCCGCCGCAGCCCCAGTTCTCATTGCCCACACCGAAATAATCAACCTTCCATGGCTCCTCATGCCCATTCTTTTTTCTCAGGTCTGCCATCGGAGACACGCCGTTGAAGGTCATGTACTCCACCCATTCGGACATCTCCTGCACCGTACCGCTGCCAACATTGCCGTTGACATAGGTCTTGCAGCCGAGCTGGCGGCATAACTCCATGAACTCATGCGTTCCGAAGCTGTTGTCCTCCACCACGCCGCCCCAGTGCGTGTTGATCATTTTCTTTCTGCTCTCCTTCGGTCCGATTCCGTCCATCCAGTGATACTCATCCGCGAAGCATCCGCCCGGCCAGCGCAGCAGCGGAACGTCAATTTCCCTGAGCGCAGACACCACATCGGTTCTCATACCGTTCACATTCGGAATGTCTGAGTTTTCCCCCACGTAGAGCCCCTCGTAAATGCATCGTCCCAGATGCTCGGAAAAATGCCCGTACACCTCCGGCTCAATTTTTCCGCATTGCCTGTTGTTGATTACCAGTTTTGCCATCCTTTTTCTCCTTTTTCCATAATTTATACGGACATTGACTCTCTTTGCCAAGTGCCCGAAGTTCCACATAACAGCCACACGCGCTGCAGGTTCCGCTGTTTAGGCGCTCACAAGTCTTGCAGACGGCCAGCCGTCTCTCGTACTCCTCTGCGGACACCCTGTCCTCCTCGCGGATTGCCTCCTGATAGCGTGCGATCATTGCCTGATCCTGCTCCGCCATCTCCCGCAGCAGACAGCGTTTACAGACATTATTCATAACTCCTCCAACTGCCGGGACAATTCCTCCCAGACCTCCATATCCGCCGCCACAGCCTCCTCCATGGCGTCAATCTGTCCCTGGATCTCCGTGAGCTTGGAGTAGCTGGACTGATACTCCGGCCGCAAAAGCTCTTCGCGCAGCGCCGCAAGCTCCTCCTCCTTCGCCGCAAGCTCCTCCTCAACCTTTTGAATTTTGCGCTCCAGCTTAGAGCGCTCCTTGCCCGGATTGTAGTATGGCTTTTTGCCGTCGGCAGCTCCGCCATCCTCACGCTCCTTTGCACCATTCTGACTGATGAGTCCTCCCAGCACAAGGGACGCATTCCGCTCGTCACGGGACTCTGCGGCCTCACGGTCCAGTTTTTCCTGATATTCCTCGTATCCGAAACGATACTGATGAGCCGTTCCGTCCTCAAATACCAGAAGGCGGTTCGCCACCTTCTTAACAAAATAGCGGTCGTGGGACACAAAGATCAGCGTGCCCGCAAAATCTTTCAGCATACTCTCGAGCGTTTCCTTGCCCACAATATCCATGTGATTGGTCGGCTCGTCCAAAATCAGGACATTCGGCCTGCGCTTTAAAATTTTGCACAGCGCAAGGCGTACCTTCTCGCCGCCGGAGAGCATGTCAATGGTCTTAAATACCTCTTCTCCTGTAAACAGAAAAGCTCCGAGAGCGCTGCGCGCCTCTGTCTCGGTCAAATTCGGGAACTCGTCCCAATAATCCTCCAATACGGTCCGGCCACCGGAATACATCGCCATCTGCTGGTCAAAGTATCCAATCTGTACATGCACGCCGTAATGAAACTCGCCGGACAAGGGCGGGATTTTTTCCACAAGCGTCTTGAGCAAAGTGGACTTCCCAAGCCCATTTCCTCCCAATATTCCCAGCTTATCCCCCTTTTTTAAATCAAGATTTAATATCGAGAGTGGCTGGTCATAACCGATCGCCAGCTCGTGTGCCGTCAGCACATCGTTCCCGGTCTCCTGCAGCGGCTGAAAATTCGCGTGAAAGGTCTTCGTGTCAAAGCGGTCGGGCGCCTCGATTTTCACCATGTGCTCGATTGCCTTCTCCTTGGAGTGCGCCATCGATACCTTGGTCGGCTTATTCTTGAAACGGTCCACCATGCGCTGCAGCCGGGCAATCTCCTTCTGCTGCGCGCTGTAGTCCTTCATCAGCTTATCGTAGTTCTCTTTCTTGCGAAGCATGAAGCTCGTGTAGTTGCCCGGATAGCGCTTTGCCGTACCGTACTCAATTTCGTACACCACATCCGCCACATGATCCAAAAACATTCGATCGTGTGACACGACCACTACCGCCTTTGGGTAGCTTTTCAGATAGGTTTCCAGCCACTCGATCGTTGGGACATCCAGATGGTTGGTCGGTTCGTCCAAAAGCAGAATGTCCGGCTTCGACAGAAGCAGCTTGATGAACGCAATCTTGGTCTGCTGCCCTCCGGAAAAGTCGGCAAGCGGCTTTTTTCGCTCCTGTTCCGAGAATCCAAATTTTTTAATCAGGACTTCATATTCCTTCTCAAAGTAGTAACCACCGTCTTCTTTGAACTTCTCCTCCAAGGTGGTATACTTTTCCACCATGGTTTCGGAGTGATCGTGCTCCAGAGCCGCCGCCAGCGCCTCCAGCTCGCGTTTTCGCGCCTCGATCGGAGCAAACACCTTGCGGATCTCCTGCTCGAGCGAGATGGACGGGTCCTCAAACGCAATCTGTTTCAAATATCCAATCTCTGGATTCCCCGCCTTCGCAATAAAGACATCCTCGTCACTGTCGCGTTTTTCCAGCTCCAGCTCACCGTTAATCAGCCTCAGAAGTGTGGTCTTGCCGCAGCCGTTCCGCCCAACCACGGCAATCTTCTCGGTATTTCGGATTTCGAAATTGATATCGTATAATACTGCGTCGTCCCCAAAGGCGACGCATCCATGGGAAATCTGATAAAGCATGGTATTCTCCCTACAGGTTTTGGACCGCGGATATATGTGTCACAAACTGCTCCGCTGTCCTTCCGGAAATCCCGCCGTGGCTCAGCTCCCACTTGTTCGCCTCCGCCATGAGCGCCTCGTCACTCATGGTCACGCCCGCGCGGTGTGCAAGGTGGAGCACAATGTCAAAATACTCCTTCTGCGTCGGCTTGGAGTAATTGATGGTGACACCGAAACGGCTCACCAGCGACAGCTTCTCCTCCACCGTGTCCGAGTGATGCCGGTCGTTGGAGTGATCCTGATCGTTGCGGTCATTCCAGCTCTCCTTGATCAGATGCCTCCGGTTCGAGGTCGCGTAAATCAGAATGTTGTCCGGCTTCGTCTCCACGCCGCCCTCAATGACTGCCTTCAAAAACTTATACTCGATCTCAAATTCCTCGAAGGAGAGATCGTCCATGTAGATAATAAATTTATAGTTGCGGTTCTTGATGTCCGCAATCACCGTGGACAGATACTTAAACTGATGCTTGTAGATCTCAATCATCCTCAGCCCGTCCTTGTAATACTGGTTCACAATCGCCTTGACACTCGTGGATTTTCCGGTCCCGCTGTCCCCGAACAAAAGAACATTGTTCGCCTTCCTGCCCTGCACAAACGCCTCCGTGTTGTCTGTGAGCTTCTTCTTCTGGATCTCATAGCCCACAAGGTCGTCCAGCATGACCGTATCCATATTGTTGATCGGGCGGAACGCAATGCCGCCCTGCGGTTTCTCATCGATCCGAAACGCCTTGTTCAGACCGAACATGCCCACGCCGTAATCCCTGTAAAAGCCGGTAACCGCTTCAAAAAACTGCTGCTCGTCCGCAGCCGCCTCAAGCTTTTTGCTCAGGGTGCGCACCTTCTCGCTGACATTCGTATTGTACATCCGTTCCTTTTTGTGAATGGCCTTGTAATCGGAAATCAAAGAAAAGCAGTTGATGCCGAGATCCCGCTCAATCGGGGCAAAATCATAGTCAAACAGCCTTTTGAAAATGCGAAAATCGCCGCGTACAAGCTCGTTCACGCTCCCCTCGCTCGCCCCCACCTTCTCGCAGGTAATGCTGAAGGGATTTTCACTCATTATCAGCACAAACGTAAGGTAGTTGTGCCACAGATTGTCGTCAAAGCCATAGTCCGTCCCCAGCTGCAGGATTCGCTTTACCTGAGTGTTAATGTCACGCACCAGCGACAGCGAATTCTCGCCGCTCTCATAGCGCGCAAAAATCTCACCCATCCGTGCGAGAATGCTGTCCGGCTCCAAACCCCCGTACATGAGTAGCTGTGCAATCTGTTCATACATGCGTGTCACCTGCCTTCTTGTCTGTTCCAGTAAAGTATGCCATAAAATCCCTCTTTTGTAAATACGGCCTATCGCCCTAAATTCCGTTCCATTTCCTGTTCGTGGAGCCTGGCCGTCTCTTCCAGCTCCTCCTCATGTCCGGTCAGCGCCGCAAACGGAGCAAACTGTGCCGCCCGCTCCTGCATCGTCATATGCGGACGGTCGGCGGACTGATGGTGCGGAAGATCGATGATGTCGTCATACCTATGCGGATCCTTGTAGTATTCTCCCATATCTGTCTCCTCTCTGCACTACGCCTTGTGCCCGCCGATCTGGCCGTTTCGCTCGATCGTCGTGCCTCCCTCCTGCAGGTTCATGCCTTTGACCACGGCGTTTTTGCCGTATTTTTTCTTAATGTCCAGCACGGCCTGCTGCATTCTCTTCTCCCGCGCAAGGGCCTCCTCCTGCTCTCTCTGCTGCTGTTCCAGCGCCCCGTAATCCGTGAAGAGATCCATCTGCGTGTATTCCTCCACCGGTTTCCTCTGCTCCTCCGGCACCACCCGGCACGCCGTGACAGTCACCCGTCTGACGGTCAGCTGTGGGTTTACAATGCGGTCAAAGAGCTCCATGACCGCCTCCATGATCCTTCTGGTGGAGGCGGTTCGCTCCGGGAGATTGACGGTTCCATGCGCATGCTTGGGCACCTGTCTGCCGTACCGGTCATACGTCACCTCTCCATGATATTTTTTCCGAATTTCCGGATTCATCAGATTCTCAACATCGTACCCGAGTGTCAAAACCATCTGATCCGTCACCAGCTTTTTGTCCACCAGATCCAGCACCAGAAGATCCGTCATCTCCTTGACAATCAGCCGTGCCTTTTCATACGGATAAGCATGCTGCAGGACCTGTCCGGAGCTGATGCTGTTACTTCTTGGCTCATACGCGCGGATCTCAGCCATGGTCGTCGGTTCCCACCCCCATGCGTGGTCAACCAAAAGCTCCGCATTCACGCCAAACAAACGGTACAAAAGCGCCTCATTGTGAAAATCGTTCGGTTTTCCAACGGAGCAGCGCGCAATATCCCCCATGGTGTACAGGCCGCACTCCTGAAGCTTTTTCGCGTAGCCGCGCCCCACTCGCCAGAAGTCCGTCAACGGCACATGATTCCACAGCAGTCTGCGGTAGGACATTTCATCGAGCTCGGCAATTCGCACGCCGTCCGGATCCGCAGGCATCTTTTTTGCAAGAACATCCATTGCTATCTTGCTCAAATACAGATTCGTGCCGATGCCCGCAGTGGCCGTCACGCCGGTTTGGCGCAGCACATCGCGGATCATCGTGATCGCCAGCTCATGCGCCGTCATTTTGTATGTGGCAAGATAATCCGTCACATCCAGAAACACCTCGTCCACGGAATAGACATGCATATCCTCCTGCGCGATATATTTCAGGTAAATATCATAAATTTTTTTGCTGTATTCCATATAGAGCGCCATCCGCGGTTTTGCCGTGATGTACGCAGCCTCCAGCTCCGGGGAATCCGCAAGCTCTGTGGATTGGACACTCGAACCGACGAATTGCCCGCCCGGTGCCTGACGCCGACGCTCGGCATTCACCTCCCTCACTCTCTGCACGACCTCAAACAGCCGCGGCCTGCCCGGAATCCCAAGCGCCTTGAGCGCCGGAGAAACCGCCAGACATATCGTTTTCTCCGTGCGCGAACTGTCCGCCACCACCAAATTCGTAGTCATCGGATCCAGCCCCAGCTCCACGCACTCCACGGAGGCATAAAAGGATTTCAGGTCGATTGCAACATAAGTTCGTTCCATGCGTGTGCCTTCTTTTTTTATAAAATTTCAATCTCCCTTTTGACAAGGATACCCCACGGCAATACTGTCCGTGGGGTATCAGTCACAACTCAGATATCAATGCCGCCCAATCCACCGATCAGGCACTCAGCATATTTGCGTTGTACGCATCCAATGCGCGTCTCATTTGATAAGAAATCCCATCCGCCTGCCCGCTCGGCATACGAACTACATCGTTCTGCGGCTTCATTCCCCGCGACGCGGTCTCCGCCGACGCTGCCGCCCCTGCCGGTCTCATGATGCGCGCCGCATTCCTGCGCCCCTCATACATCTGCTTCTCCAGCATCGCGGCAAAATTCACTGTCTCGCCCGGCTTTAACGGGTTCTCGTTCTGTTTCGGCGGCTGGGGCTTATCCTCGACAAGCCCTGTAAAGTCTGTCTTGGAGGACAGCAGATCGTCCTCAATCGGTTTCACATTGGAAAGGCTGTTTCTGTTCAGTCGGTTTGTATTGTAAATATACGGATGGTAAGAATAACTGCCAATCGCTCCAATCGGTTCAATTCTCATAACGACACCCCTCCCTTAACTCTTTCTACCTATAATATAAACCTCTTTTTCCCAATCGTCAATCCCTAACTTATCCAACTTTTGCGACCTTTTGCGTCCATGTTCGCGCGGTTGTCTTTTTGGAGCGGTCATGGTATAATAGCTTATCATTTACAAGGAGGAGCACTCCATGGAAACACACGTAAACGGTTTCCGGTACGACACACATCTGCACACCTCCGAGGGCAGCGCCTGCGGACGCAGCACCGGCGCGGAGATGGCGCGCGCATACGCGGAGGCCGGATATACCGGTATCATCGTCACCGATCATTTCTTTTACGGCAACACCGCAGTGGACCGCAGTCTTCCCTGGAGCCAGTGGGTTGAGCTGTACTGTCTGGGCTTCGAGCACGCCAAGGCGGAGGGCGACCGGCTGGGTCTTCAGGTTTTCTTCGGCTGGGAGTCGAACTATCAGGCAACGGAGTTCCTTGTGTACGGGCTGGACAAACAATGGCTGCTCGCTCATCCCGAGATCAAGGACGCGACCATCCCGGAGCAATTGGTCCTCGCACATGAGGGCGGCGGCATGATCAGCCATGCTCACCCGTACCGCCAGGCCCCTTACATCAAAGAAATCCGTCTCTTTCCGGAGTACGTGGACGCAGTGGAAGGGGTCAACGCGACCCACACCAGCGATACCTCAGCGCAGAAACACCCGGAGTACAACGAACAGGCCCTCGCCTACGCAAAACAATACAATCTGCCTCTGACTGCAGGCTCTGACCAGCACAGCGCCACAATGGTCTGGGGCGGCATGGTTTTCCCAAGAAAATTAAAAGATATCGATGACTTCATCCGGGCTGTGAAAAACCGGGAGGCCACCGAATTGTTAGACGGAAGCAAACAGGAGAATACAGGAATATGAATGAAAAGAAAAAAAGCAATTTCACAGGTTCCATCGGTTTTGTGCTCGCAGCGGCGGGCAGCGCAGTCGGTCTCGGAAACATCTGGAGATTCCCTTACCTCGCGGCAAAGGATCACGGCGGAGTTTTCATCCTCTGCTATGTGATACTGGCGCTCACATTTGGCTTTACCCTTCTGACCACAGAGGTTGCCATCGGCAGAAAGACCGCCCAGAGCCCCCTGACCGCATATGAAAAAATCAACCCTCACTGGGGCAAGCTCGGCATCCTTGCCTGCCTCGTCCCGATCATCATCCTTCCCTACTACTGCGCAATCGGAGGGTGGGTCATAAAATATTTTTTCAATTTCGCCACCGGCCAGGTCAAAGAGTCTGCGGCCGACGGCTACTTCGGGGAATATATCTCGCAGACCGGCTCCCCGATCCTGTTTATGTGCATCTTCCTTTTTCTCACATTTTTTGTGGTGTATCGCGGCGTTGACAAGGGCATTGAACAGTTCAGCAAAATCCTCATGCCCATCCTTCTGCTGCTGATCATTGGCATCTCCATCTATTCCCTGACGTTGAGCCATACAGATGCATCCGGCGCCACCCGGACCGGTCTTGAAGGACTCAAGGTCTATCTCGTGCCCGATTTCACCGGCATGACGTTTCGCGAGTTCGCCATCATCGCAATGGATGCCATGGAACAGCTCTTCTTCTCCATCAGCGTCTCCATGGGAATTATGATCGCCTACGGTTCTTACGTAAAAAAGGACACCAACCTGATGAAATCCATCAACCAGATAGAGATCTTCGACACGATTGTTGCCCTTCTCGCCGGACTGATGATCATTCCGGCAATGTATGTATTTGTGGGAACCGAGGGCATGTCCGCCGGTCCCGGACTCATGTTTATCTCGCTCCCCAAGGTCTTTAACCAGATGGGAACCACCGGCTCAGTCCTTGGCTTCCTGTTCTTTTTGATGGTAATCTTTGCGGCGACCACCTCCTCCGTCTCCATCATGGAGGCGATCGTCTCAAGCATCATGGATCAATTTCACCTGTCCCGCCAAAAGAGCACCATACTTGTGTCCATCTATGGTTTGATTGGCGGTCTGGCTGTCTGCCTCGGCTACAATCTCCTGTACTTTGAGCTGCCGCTGCCCAATGGAACCGTCGGACAGATCCTCGACCTCTTTGACTATGTCAGCAACAGCTGCCTGATGCCGCTTGTTGCGTTTCTGACCTGCATCCTGATCGGCTGGGTCGTCAAGCCCAAGACCATAATCGACGAAGTAGAACAGGGCGGAGTCAAATTCCGCAGACGCATGCTGTATATCATCATGATCCGCTTTGTTGCTCCGCTCATGCTGTTCTTTATGATACTGCAGGCCTTCGGGATCATCTTCTAGCCCGCGTTGTCCGGCAGCTACTCAATCGCATTTACCTGATCACACTTTTTTATGGTGTCAATGGAGCCGTCCGGGTTGTACTGAAACTCGGCGACACAGACCGAGCGGTGGAACAAACTGCCGCCCGGCAGCTGCTCCGTGTGATAGAACAGATAAGAATGCCCCTTAAAGTCGATAACGCCCGGATGGTTCGTGAAGGTCCCGCCCTCCTCAGTCATCAGGACTCCGCCATAGCGCCATGGCCCGGTGGGTGAATCCGCAGTGGAGTAGGCAAGGTGTTCACTTCCCTTCCCCTCGCCAAATGCCGCGTACACCATATAGTAAATACCGTTTCTCTTATAGAACCACGGCCCTTCCGCGTAAGTCGTACCGGTGGGCTGAGCGCCCTTTCCAAAGGATTCCACGGTCATAGGAACCTTCACAATTCCGACGCTCTTGTCATAGGAAATCATGTCCTCCTTCAAAAGAACATATCTGAGCTCCGGATTTCCAAAATAGAGATAAGCCTGCCCGTCATCGTCAATGAAAACCGTGGGATCAATATCGTTCCAATCGCCCTCGTTCACAACCGGAAAAAGCGTATCCTTAAAAGGTCCCGTCGGGCTGTCCGACACGCCCACCGCAATCGCCATTCCACCGTTTTTCCTATGCACCGGGCAGTAGAGATAAAATTTTCCGTTTCGCTCTACGGCCTGCGGCGCCCAGGCCCGGTCATCCGCCCACACAATATCGTCCAGGGAAAAGACCACTCCATGATCCTTCCAGTTGACCATATCCTGAGTCGAATAACAGCGCCAGTCCCGCATCGTATAAAACCCGTCCACCAGCTCATCTTCATCGTGGGAGGTGTAGAGATACAGGGTATCCCCCACAACCATCGGCGCCGGGTCAGCAGTATAGATCGAGGTGACAATCGGATTTTTCCCGCCATTTGTAAACGGCGTTCCCTCGTTCACGACAATTTCCGGCGTGGCAGTCTCCGAGTTATCCGTACTTTCTTCACTCTCCGTATCTCCCGGTTTATCCGTACTCTGTACGCTCTCCGATTCCCCTGGCTGCGACTCCGAATCACTTGCCCCCGCCCCGCATCCGCAGATCACCAGATTCAGGCAAAGGAGCGCTCCCAACAGCCGTCTCCTCATCATTTTATTACGCATGAATAGACCCCTCCCCGTATGTCGATTTACTCAACGGCATTGATATGGCTGCACTTTGCGACGGTGTCAATGGAGCCGTCCGGGTTATAGTGAAACTCCGCGACACAGACCGAGCGATGGAACAGGCTTCCGCCCGGCAGCTCCCCGGTGTGGTAAAACAGGTAGGAATGCCCCTTAAAGTCCGCAATGCCCGGATGGTTCGTGAAGACTCCGCCCTCCTCAGTCATCAGAACTCCGCCGTACACCCATGGCCCCGTCGGAGAAGTCGAGGTGGAGTAGGCAAGGTGTTCACATTGCTTGCCCTCCCCAAAAGCCGCATACACCATGTAGTAAATGTTGTTTCTCTTATAAAACCACGGTCCCTCCCCGTAGGTTGTTCCCGTCATGTGGCTGCCCTTCGCAAAGGATTCCACGGTCATCGGGATTTTCACGACACCGACCTTTTTGTCATAGGAAACCATATCTTCATTTAAAAGAACATATCTAAGCTCCGGGTTTCCAAAGTAGAGATATGCCTGCCCGTCATCGTCGATGAAGACCGTCGGGTCAATATCATTCCAGTCGCCCTCATCCACCAGCGGCTCGCCGATATCCTTGAACGGTCCCGTCGGGCTGTCCGATACGCCCACCGCAATCGCCATGCCGCCGTCCTTTTTATGTACCGGGCAGTACAGATAGAATTTGCCGTTTCGCTCGATCGCCTGCGGCGCCCACGCCCGGTCATCCGCCCACTCAATATCGTCCAGCGAGAAAATCACTCCGTGATCCGTCCAGTTTACCATGTCCTTTGTGGAAAAACAGCGCCAGTCAAACATCGTGTAGAAATCGTTGATGAGTTCATCCTCGTCGTGGGTGGTGTAAAGATACAGCGTGTCCCCAAATACCATCGGCGCCGGATCGGCCGTGTAAATCGAGGTAATAATCGGGTTTGTTCCAACCTTTTTGTCCTCGTTCCGGTTCATTTCATCGCTCATAAATTGTCCTCCTCCTGATTTCATTTCTTCTTAAAATTAATTATTACTGATTCGCAAAGTCCTGTCAAGCCTGACCCGCACAGCCCGGCGTTTTATCCCGTCTATACGTCAATGTAGGCTCCGGCCTGCACGCGCCACATCTGCGCATACTTTCCATTCATCTGCAGCAGCCCCTCGTGCGTTCCCTGCTCAGCAATCCGGCCGTCCTCCAGCATAATAATATAGTCTGCGAGGCGCGTTGTGGACAGCCTGTGGGAAATAAAGATCACGGTTTTATCCCTGGTTGCTTTCAGCATAGCATGATTCAGCTGGTATTCCGCGATGGGATCCAATGCGCTGGACGGCTCATCCAAAATCATCAGCCCCGCCTTCTGATAAAAGACTCTGGCTATGGCAAGCTTTTGGCTCTCGCCGCCGGACAGATTCACACCCTTCTCCATGATTTCCGTCGTCAGCTGGGTGTCCAGCCCATCCTTCATTTCCTGAATCCTTTCCAAAAGGCCGCTTTCCGAGAGCGCCTGCCGGATCGGCTCATCCTCGCATTGATCCGCAACATTCATCAGCACGTTCTCTCTCACGTTGCCCGCAAAAATCTTAAAATCCTGAAAAACCGTGCCGATGGATTCCCGGTATTTCTCCACCTCGTAATCCCGGATGTCCACTCCGTCCGCAAGAATCCTTCCCTCTCCCACGTCATACAGCCGCATCAAAAGCTTCACCAGTGTAGTCTTTCCGGCGCCGTTGTAGCCGACCAGCGCAATCTTCTGTCCCGGCTTGATATGCATGGAAATATCCTTCAGGAGGTTCCCGTCCTCCTTGCGGTAAGCAAAGGACACCCCCTGCAGCTCGATCTCCTTTGCCCCCTCAGCAGGAAGCAGATTTTTCTCCGAGACGATCTTCGGCTCATAATCCAGAAAATCCCGAATTTTCTGGACATACAGGCTTGTCTCGCAGGCAAAGGGATAGACATCCGTAAAAATGCTCATGCCGCGCTTCAACCGCCCAAAGGAATTGTACAGGATCGCCACGCTGCTGAAGGACAACGCCTTGCGAACCGTCGCCTGAAACGCCAAATAAGTAATGTAGAGCACATCGCTGAAAAAGCTGTTGCTCACATACCTTCTCATAAAGCTTAAGAAAAACCTCCGGTTTGCATTCCTCTTTTCTACCTGATAGACCTCCTCGTTCGCCTCTTCGAGCCGCTCAAACAAGACGCCTGAAACCTCCGGATTCAGCCTGAGCTCCTTTGCATAATCACTCAGGTAAAATACCCTTTTCACATATTCCCGCTTTCTCTCATGCGGATTTCGGGCAATGCGAATCTTAAAGGCCAGCTTATTAAACATCTGATTAAACACAAACGCCATCACAAAGGACACCGCCGCAAACACAATGGATACCTTATCCTTCATAAAGAAGTAAATTGCCGTAGACACAAAAACCGCAATTCCGGATGCCGTGTTCTGCAAAAATGTGATGCACCGCTCAATTTGATTGTCCACCTCTGCAAGCACCAACACCAGCTGATTGTAGTATTCCGGGTTGTCGTAGCACTCCAAATCCAGTTCCTTCGCCTTTTCATAGAACCGAATCTTTATCTTTTCGCGTATTTTCGGGCGCTCCTTCTCCAGCATGTAATCCCACACGAAGGCCGTAAATACCATTCCCAGTGTAACGCATCCGGCCAGAATCAGCAAAAACGCCGCCACCTGGCGGAAGGGATAATGAAATTCCGCCGCCTCCAGCACATAGCCGATTCCGTAGGTATGCTCAAAGAAGATCGATATCTGATTTCGCACGGAGTCCAGCACCGCAAAGATCACATATCCGGGCGAAGCCGCCATGCAGAGCTTTATCAAAAACCAATTATTTTTCCAGACCTGGGCTGCGGTCTGTTTCACCTGATCTTTTTCCCGTTTCACAGCTCCACCTCCCCTTCCTCATCCAGAGCCAGATAATTCATGGCCTGCTTCCTGTACATCTGCGCATAGCTGCCGCCAAGCTCCATCAGCTGCCTGTGGGAGCCCTCCTCAATCAGCCTGCCGCCCTCAAGCATGAAAACCTTGTCACAGCTCTTTACCGAGGAGAGGCGATGCGAGATAAAAAGCATCGTGTGATCCCTGCCCTCCTTCATAATATTTCGAAACAGCTCATATTCCGCAATTGGGTCCAGGGCGCTGGACGGCTCATCAAAGACCTTGACCGGAGAGTCCTTCGCAAAGGTTCTGGCCACTGCCAGCTTCTGGTTCTCTCCCCCGGACAAGACCGCGCCGTCCTCCTCAAACTCCTTCGTCATCATGGTGTGAATGCCCTTCGGAAGACTTTGCACCTTTTCGTAGACACCCGCCTTTTTCAGGGAACGCTCCACCAGCTCGTCCTCATTCTCATAGTGCCTGCCCATCAGAACATTTTCCTTGATGGTCATTCCCATGATGCTGAAATCCTGAAAGGTGGCGGCAAACATTTCCCGGTAGGCATGAAGATCGTACTCCCGGATGTCCCTCCCATTTACCCGGATCACGCCGGAAACAGGGTCATACAGCCTCAGCAGCAGCTTGACAATCGTGGTCTTGCCCGCGCCGTTATGTCCCACCAACGCCGCCATCTCACCCTTGTTCAGCTTAAAGGAAAGATTCTTGATGGTTTCCTCTTCCTTATAAGAAAAGCATACGTTGTCAAACTCAAGACTCTCAAACTCTTTCTCCGGCAAAATTCCTTTTTGATCCTCAGGGATCGCCTCCCTGTATTCCAAAAATCCTCTGAGATTGTTGATAAACAGCCCGTTCTTCATAATTTCCATGATATCTTCAAAAAGATGAATCAGAATCCAGGTCATGGCAACCATAAGGCTGCTCATAACGGTGAGCTGCGCCAGAGAAATAGAGCCTGTCACCAGATTCCGGTAAACGGCATAGAGAAGCACCCCCTCAAAGATTACCGTAAAGGTAAATGTGCACCTCCAGAAGTTCATGGATGCACTTGCAAACGCGTATTTCACCGCCACTCTCACATTCTTTTGCGTTGCGTCGTGGTACTGCTTCCTGAGGAGATTGAAAATCCGGGAAAGCCGTACCTCCTTCGCATAGTCCGGAAGATACATGGTACGGTTGACATAATTCAGAACCTTGTCATTGGGCGCCTGCTCCCGATACCGCTTGAACTCGAATTTATTTCTCCAGTTTCCAAACAGAAAATTTCCGGCCAGCGGACAAATGATAAAGAGCACTGCATAGCGGTCAATCTCGTACATAAATCCAAACACGGCCACCGTTGCCACTGCTCCCACCAGAATTCCCCAAAAGCTTGTAATGATGGCACTGACCTTCGCCTCCGCGCCATCCATTGCCATCGTGTAGCGATTGTAAAAGTCCGCGTCCTCATAACACCTGAGCTCCACATTGCGGGCCTTCGAGTACAGCTTTCGGTAAACGCCTCCGTACAGCCTGGTGGTCTGCAGCGGAAGCACCACATTTTCCGCATAGTTGGTATACAGGTTAATCAGGCAGAAAATCAGACCGCAGACCGCAATAAAAACAAAGATCTCGTGAAAGCCCTTATTCTCATCCAGCGCCCCCACAATCTCTCTCAGGAAAATCGCGTCAAAAAATACCCACTCAAAATAGCCTGCCACCCTCATAAAAAAAGAGTGGATAACCAGGCTTTTACTGATGGAAAAGCCAAGCTTTAAAGCGTACCAGTCATTTTGTATTGTTTTTGTAAAGGACAATTTTTTCTCTTTCATGTGCTCTCTTCTTTCAAGTAATACCTTTCCCGCTGTCAGACATTGCACGGCAAGGAAATTTTGCCACGACAAAACAAGTATACCACAGAGACCAGATAATGGGAACAGGAAAAATCACTGGACGAATATTTGGGCATATGCTACAATGAAACACAGTGGCATAGGAGGATACTATATGGGAACGAAAAGCGAAAAACAGCCTTTTATGGGCAGTATTAAGGGAAGCATTATTCTTTATGTGGCGTTAAGCACGATCCTGATTATTGTTGTAACCGCCGTGATTAACAGCATTGTATTGAGTGGTGCATTAAAAACAAGCGAACACAGCGCTCTCACTACAGAAGCCGAGAATACCAGCGACATTATTGATGAATGGCTGATCGGGCAGGCCAATATCGTCAGGACTATGAAAAACGCACTGGAGACAATGGATAAGGAAAATCCCAATGCCATTATGGATTTTTTGGAGGTGAATCTGGCTGGCAACGACTCTGCGCTTATGTATTATTGCTGCTTTGGATACAATGGCGGCGTTCTTCCCGCAGACCACTCCAGCCTTGACCTTGATCCCACAACCAGAGGCTGGTGGATAGATGCCATTGCAAAGGGTGATTTGATCTTCACCGCTCCCTACACGGATTTTGCAACAGGACAGATGATTGTCACCATTGCCGTTCCCTGCACAATCAGCGGCGAGCAGGCTGTTGTGCTTGCAGATATCACGATTGATAATTTGATTGAAATCGTAAAAAATGTGAGCACGGACAAAAGTATACAGCCCTTCCTGCTGGCGGAAGACAATAGTGTAATTATACATGAAAACGAAGCGTACCTGCCAAAGGAAGAAGGAAATACCATATTGACCGATGTGCTTCGAATCAATCTGGACAGCAGCGCAATAACCACATTTACTGATTATGACGGCGCGAGAAAATACTGCGTCGCACGGACGATCGAAACCACCGGATGGAAGATGGGCGTTACGCAAGACACATCCGTAGTAAGCGGCAAGGTCCGCAGCAATTTAATCCTCCCATTGCTGACAGATATCATTATGCTCCTATTATCCATCGTTGTGCTGAACATCGTTGTTTCCATAATGTTGAAGCCGCTCAGCGAGTTGAAGCGATTTGTTAAGGAAAAAATAATCGGAAATCAGAACTGCAAAAAAGAAAAATCGGAAGTAAAGGAAATCAGCTATTTAAAAAGCGAGCTGGAAAACCGGGTAATTTCCACCATCCGCAAAACACAGCAGGAAGCGGTACATATTCAAGACATGGTATCCGGCACCAACTCCCATGTCTCCAAGATGAACGGAAATATCACAGAAATCAGTGCCGTCATGGAGGAAACCGGGGCAAATGTGGCGGGACAGACGCAGAGTATCGAAGATATCGACGATACCTGCAAGAATGTGGCATATGCAATTGACAAGCTGGCGGAAAAAACACAGACCATCACAACTCATGCTGCGGAAATCATTGAGCGGGTGGAGCAGATCGTTCCGGAGGTGCTGGAAGACAAGGAAAATGCCATCCAAGTGACTATGAGCAGCCGGGAAAAGCTGAGAACCGCGGTTGAGGAAGCCAGGGTGATCAACCAGATCGCAGAGGTATCTCAGGCTATCGGCGAAATTGCGGAGCAGACGAATCTGCTCTCGTTAAATGCGTCAATTGAAGCCGCACGGGCAGGCGATTCCGGACGTGGCTTCGCGGTAGTTGCGGAGGAGATCAAAAAGCTGAGCGATACCACAAGCAGCGAGATCGAAAAAGTAAATTCATTGACAGAAAAGGTATTAAAGAGTGTAGATGTGCTTTCCGAGGCAAGCAATCAGGTCATCTCCTTCCTTGATGAAGTTGTGCTGAAGGATTACAACAAGCTGGAAGCACTTGCAGACAATTACAAGGAAGACGCGACTTACTATGCAGAGGTCAGCAGCATGTTAAGCGAAAATACAAGGGAACTGCGAAGCTCTATCACCAATATCAATGAGATTCTGGGTACAATCAACCTGTCACAAAGGGAATTGGACACGGCTGTACAGTCTGTAAACGAAAACCTGCAGGAGATTACCTATGCAAGCGAAACTGTTTCGGAAGAGACTCAGGATGTGATGAACAGCGTCTCCTCCTTACAGACAACGATGCAGCAATTCCAGATATAAAAAACAGATTGTGGTGGATCAAGTGCAAAACTATCCTTGATTCACCACAATCTTTTAATTCAGCCTGTATATCATAAAATTCAGATACGCGGCAAACAGGCACCAAAGCAGATACGGGATCTGCAGATATGCGGACAAGCGGTTGATCTGATAAAACTGATAAATCATAGCTATTATGAAAAAAATCATTGCCAGCAGCCACAGGAACGCAAACAAAAACAAAGAAAACCTAAAAAAGAGGATGCTCCACCAAAAGTTAAAAAACAATTGGATGGCATAAGTTTTCAAGGCATTCCTTTTGTCCGGACTATGTGATTCATAGATGATAAACGCCGATATTCCCATTAAGATGTATAGAATGATCCATACAATGGGAAAGATAAATCCCGGCGGACTGATTTTTGGCTTGTTTATTGTCGAGTATAAAGACATGCTCCCGCTAAAAAAAGCGGATACCGTCCCTACTGCGACAGGAATAAGAATACTGATAATCAAGTTGCTTTTATTCTTCATTTTGATGAACCGTACTCCCCTAAAAGGATTTGATTTATTATATGAGATCAAAATAAAAAGTATGAGTTTATTAATCTTTTACGCCCCGGAGGTAAATGTAAAATGCAGAGCAAAAAAACATTGGCGTTAATCGCCGCAACTCTTTTTCTGTCCGCATGTCAGTTTTCCGGACAGGATATTTCCGATGAGGGCAAAAACTCCCTCCCCTTGGTCCGCATAGAGAGTACCAATATCCAGCGTTACACAGAGGATGGGGAGACGCAGCTTGTGGAGATAAACAAGGACAATATGACTCTTTCGGGCGATGGCTATGAGAAGGCCGCGGAGACCGTGAGAAAACTATTTTACAATACGGAGGAAGAGCTTTCCAAGCGGGCCGATGATCTGGCAGAAATGGCGATGGATCAATATATGGCTGCAGAGGAGCAGAACGCCTGGTTTACTCCTTATGGCTTCAGTACCTCCTATGAGCTTGCCCGTCTGGATACCAATGTGCTGAGTATAAAGGGCAATTCTTACAGTTACGAGGGCGGCATTCACGG
>JAFLRQ010000029.1:0-14477 GCA_022511395.1 Agathobacter sp.
ACACGAATCAAAAGCTTGCGGGCGTGTTGGACGAGGGGGGCAGGCTTCTGGAATCAGAGCTGAATTACTTTGAGGATGTATGGAACATGCAAAAGCTGGCGGGCGGAAATACCACATTGGGTGTCATTGTGACCAATGCGGGGCTGAATAAGTCCCTCCTGAACAAGGTGGCATCTATGGCCCATAACGGCTATGGCAGGGCGATTCGTCCGGTTCACACCATGATGGATGGGGATTCGATTTATGCGGTGTCCACGGGCAGGGTGAAAGCCGATGTGAACCTGGTGGGCCCATTGAGCGCCTATGTAATGGGGAAGGCGGTCGGCAGGGCAGTTCTTTCGGCGGATCCGAGCTGCGGACTGCAGTCTGCGCGCAGTCTCAATCAAGGTGCAGTAAAGTAAGGGAAGCGGCGATTTGATCAGCGTTTCCTCAGATACCGGAATAAAACAGGGGGCAGGAGAGTAGATTATGTTAAGTGGAAAATGCGTGGTTCTCGGCGTTACCGGGAGTATTGCGGCATACAAGATTGCAGGTCTTGCCAGCGCGCTTGCCAAGCTGCACGCGGATGTGCAGGTCATTATGACGAAAAACGCGACAAATTTCATTCATCCCATCACGTTCGAGTCACTGACCGGGAATAAGTGTCTGGTGGACACCTTTGACCGGAATTTCGAGTTTCAGGTGGAGCACGTCTCTCTGGCGAAGAAGGCGGATCTGTTTCTGGTGGCGCCCGCGTCCGCAAATGTGATTGGAAAGATTGCGAACGGGATTGCGGACGATATGCTGACAACCACCATCATGGCGTGTAAGTGCCCGAAACTGATAGCTCCTGCGATGAACACAAACATGTATGAAAATCCAATCTTACAAGATAATTTAAACAGGATTAAACAATACAGCTTTGAGGTTATTGAACCGGCATGCGGATATCTGGCTTGCGGCGACACAGGGGCGGGGAAGATGCAGGAGCCGGAGGTGCTGCTGGATTATATTCTTCGCGAGCTTGCCTGCGGGAAGGATATGGCAGGGAAGCGCGTGCTGATTACGGCGGGCCCCACGCAGGAGAAGATTGATCCTGTGCGCTATATCACGAACCACTCCACCGGCAAGATGGGCTATGCCATCGCCGAGAACTGTATGCGGCGCGGCGCTGAGGTCACGCTTGTGACGGGCCCGGTGGCGATCGCTCCGCCGCCGTTTGTGAAGGTGGTTCCGGTGGTGTCCGCAGCGGACATGGCGGCGGCGGTGAAGGCGGACTGTGAGACGCAGGATATTATCATCATGGCGGCAGCTGTGGCGGATTATTGCCCGGCGGCTCCGGCGGAGGAGAAGATCAAGAAGAAGGAAGAGGACTATGCGATTGCGCTGGAGCGCACGGAGGACATACTTGGAGGGCTGGGAAGCCGATTTGCGGAAAAAGGGAAAGGACCGTTTCTCTGCGGCTTTTCGATGGAAACGGAGCATATGCTGGAGAATTCCAGAGCCAAGCTGGAAAAGAAAAATGTGGATATGATCGTTGCCAACAACCTGAAGACGGCGGGGGCCGGCTTTGGCACAGACACCAACGTGGTGACAATCATCACGGCGGACGGCTGCAGGGAGCTGCCGATTATGGCTAAATCGGAGGTTGCCGCGGCGATCAATGATGAAATCTTGTCAAGGCTCGCGGCGCGGGAATGAACACATGCGATGCATTTTATGAGAATGTGAGTTAGGAATTCTTGCGCTTATGAGACAGCAGAAGGAGAAGTTATGGGTTTTGCGGCGAATAAGAAACGGATCCGAAAGATATCCTCGGTGGTGTCTGATGCGTTTGCTCAGCGGGACATTTCCGCGTATTCCGGACAGGCGGCGTTTTTTCTCATGCTGTCCTTCTTTCCGTTTATGATGTTTTTCTTTGCGCTCTTGGATCTGACTCCGCTTACGGCAGAGGCGTTTGCAAACTGGGCGATGACCTTTATTCCGGAATCCTTCTGGGGAGTCATCGCCTCCTTTGCGGATGAAATCTATGCCGGCAGCAGCGGAGGACGCCTCTCCGTCACCATCATCGCGGCGCTGTTTTTGAGCGCCAAGGCATTTATTTCCCTTCAGAACGGGCTCAATTCCATGTATCAGGCAAAGGAGACAAGGAATATTGTTGTGAGGGAGCTCTACGCCATGCTCTACAGCATGGTTTTTGCCCTGATGCTTCTATTTACACTGGCGATTCTTGTATTTGGAAATTATATCTACAATAAATTTTTTGATTGGATTCCGGTATGGGAGAGCGTGATGCATTTTCGCATTTTGATTTGTCTCCCGATTTTGTTTGTGTTTTTTGTGATTCTCTATGTGGCTCTTCCAAACAAAAAACAGAGGATCAAGGCACAGATGCCCGGCGCGGCGGTTGCCGCAGCCGGATGGATCATCTTCTCCTCCATCTTCTCTGTTTACGTGGACAAATATACGAAATATGCGACCTTTTACGGAACAGTGACCATCATAGCGCTGATTATGGTGTGGCTGTACGGCTGCATGTACGTGCTGTTTCTGGGAGGATTCATCAATTCCGCCTGGGAGGAAAAGGGCTGGAAGCGCTATCTGAAGTAACGGTGTGCTTATGTCAGATGTATTCCTGAAAGGTGCGGTATTCCGCAGAGCCGGGAGCTGCCTGTGTGGAGGTGGGGAGTTGTCCGGTCACGTCCAGATAAAAGTTTACGAGGGTCTGCTCCTGATAAGGCTGAACCCAGAGGATGCCGATGCCCATAGAGAGCACGCATAAAAGCACCAGACTCAGAAAGCTCAGATAAGTATAGAAGAGTCTTTTTTTGTGTGTGCGCATAGATTGCATACTGTTTTTTACACAACACCACACGGAAAGCTCCGGCCGGTCAATGACTAGGTAGAGAACCAGAAACAGGTTGAGTAAAAAGAAAATGGTTATTGCAATGCTGATAACCAGAAGAATGCCAAGCAAAATATAATTTAGATTAAAGAACAAGCGATGAATCGCGTACCCGATGAGAAAAGGCAGCATCCCAAGCAGGACGGCCAGCATTCGGAAAATTCCGGCCAGAATAAAGCGATCCGCGTGCTCCTTAAAGCCGCAGAGCACCATTCCAAGCGCAACCTCCTTTTTGCGTGCAATGTTCAGATGAATCACGGCGATGCCCGCCGTTAGGACAAAGGAGACAAGTGCAATCAGAAACTCCGCCGCGTAGAGCGTGATGTTTTGAAAAAGTGTCGGATGCTCACCTACAGCCATGGAAAATGGGAGTTCAATCACCTGTGGAATGATCCACGAGACGAGCAGCGCTCCCATCGGTATTCTGTATTGACCCGTCAGGTTTTCTCTGGATATCCGTTTCAGTTCTTTGCACGGTCTGTTCATGGCAGGCGGCTCCCTAATTTTAATTAGCGGCTTAAAAATTAAATCATAAAATAATTATACTTGCACATGCGAGGTCTTCACTGAGCGCGTAGACTTTTCCGGTGGTCAGTCCGACAACCGTCGGGCGCAGGATATAATGAGGAATATTTTTCACGACTTTCGCTTTTTCTCCGTTGCTGAGTTCGACAATGCTGTCTACCGGGTAGAGAATCATACTCTCAAGAAAGCTTGTCATTGCATTCATATCCAGCTCCATGGTCATGGACATGATCATCTCCACTGCGTCCCTCTGGGAAAACGCCTTCTTGTAAGGGCGCTCTGTCACCAGTGCGTCATAGATGTCTGCGACGGACAAAATCCGCGCATAGGGGGAAAGCTTGTCGTCTGCGACGCCGAGGGGATAGCCCTTGCCGTTGGTCTTCTCGTGGTGCTGGAGAACGCCGAGGCAGACCGCCGGGGAAAATTCCGGGCGGTCCTTGATGATATTGTAGCCGAAAACGGAGTGCTGCTTCATGATGGCAAATTCAGCGTCATCCAGTCTGCCGGGCTTGTTCAGCACTTCAATCGGAACCTGGGTCTTGCCTACATCGTGCAGAAGGCCGGTGACGCCGATCTCGTGGATGTCTTTCTGGGAACAGCCCTGTTGTTTGGCAATGATCATGGCGATGGTCGCCACATCGACGCTGTGCTTAAAGGTGTATTCGTCACTGGTTTTGAGCGCAGAGATGTCGATTGCGATCGCGTCATTGTCGTTGATGGCGCTCATCAAGTCGTCGGCAATGCTTGCCGTGGCATCGGAGAGACCCTTCGAGTCCGTGTTGCTGTATACGAACTGGATTCCCTCTGCGACGCGCGCGCGGACGCTGGCGGACAAGGTGACCTTGGAGCGGTCGTCCGTGTGGAGCTTCTCGATATTGCGCTTCGCCTCATCGCACATGGGAACTTCTTCTTTTGTTTCCTCCTCCGGGACACCGTCCTGAATATACACGCTCATGATTCCCATTTTGATCATGGAATCAATCATGTATTCGTCCAATGTCGCGCCTCTGGCGACTAGGCTGCGCCCGAGTCGGTCTACTACCGGATGATCCAGTTTCATTCCCGGCCTAAGTTGTCTTGTCCGCATGTATTTTCGATCGCTCAATTCTCATCCTCTTTTCCGGTCGGACTTCGATCCTGCATTGTCCGATTACCCTGTTTCTGCAAATTGCCTCTTGGGACATTATATCATGTACTGCATACATTTTCCAAGTAGAATTTTTGAATTGTGATATCTTTCCTAAAAACGGCGCAGGCCCTTTGGATAGTGGTTCTTTATCATATTGGAGGCAGCCTTGCCCCAGCCGATACTGTAACCGTCCACAGTGATCAGATTCCAGCCCTTTTGTGCGTCTGCACAGAGGGACTGGCCGCCCAGATAGGCGCCGACTGCCGGATCATCGGAGGATAGGTTGAATGTCTGGCTGGCGGATGCGGGAGTCAATGCCAGCGCCAGCGCATGGCTCGGCTCGAAACGATTCTTTTTTATTGTGCCGAGGTGAAGTCCCGGGCGGATTACCTTCAGGCCACGAAGGGAGACAGCGGCCTCCGGGAGGAGGTAGAGCTGTTCGCCAAAGCGGATCATTTTGCCGGAGGGGGCGCTGCACAGGAAGGTGTCTCGAAATTCGATGTATTCCCTGCAGTCTCTTTCCGAGAGCCCCGGTTCTTTTCCTCCGCGGCCGAACCCGCGGAGAGAGGCGGATGGATCGCCGTCCTTTTGCAGGAGCGCCAGAAAGTGGCCCTCTCCCTTCAAACGGTGAGGAAAAAAGCGGATGGTGCCGTCCAAGCCGGGGGCAGGATCAGGGATCCAATCAGGATTTCCTGCGGACATGCCCAGACCGCGCTCAAGCGGCACAAGGGAAAAATCGGGGTGGCTGTGGAGGAATCGGCTGACAGTGCCCTCATTCTCCTCGGGCGCAAAGGTGCAGGTGCTGTACATCATGCATCCGCCGGGGCGAAGCATCGAGGCGGCGCAGGTGAGGATCGAAAGCTGTCGGTCGGCACAGAGAAGAACCTGTTCCGGGCTCCACTCGTCACAGGCTTTTTCGTTTTTACGGAACATGCCCTCGCCGGAGCAGGGGGCGTCCACCATGATGCGGTCGAAATACCCCTCAAAATGCAGCGCGAGGGTTTCCGGCGCCTCGTTTGTAACAATGCAGTTTGCAATGCCCATCCGCTCGATGTTTTCCGAGAGGATTTTGGCACGGCCGGGATGGATTTCATTGCTGACCAGAAGCCCCTGTCCCTGCATTGCAGCGGCAATCTGTGTGCTCTTGCCTCCGGGGGCGGCGCACAGGTCAAGAATTCGCTCACCCGGAGCTGCTTTGAGGTAAGCGGCGCTTGCCATGGCGCTTGCCTCCTGAATATAATACACCCCTGCCGCATGGTAGGGGTGTTTGCCCGGTTCGTCCACGGCTTTGTAGTAGAGGCCGCTCGGTTCCCAGGGGACAGGGGTCAGGGAAAAGGGAGCATGGGCGCGGAAACGCTCGATGTCCGTTTTCAAAAGGTTGACCCGGAGTGCATGAATGCGCTCTCGATTGTAGCTCTCGAGGAAGGCCGGGTATTCTTCGCCGAGCATTCCTCTCATTCTTGTCAGAAAATCTTGCGGTAACATAACACTTCCTGTTGTTTAATCGTGATTTATTTTTTGCGGGTGCTTATTTTATATAATTATGATTTTGCTTTTAGATTCTATGGCCTCCACCGCCGCCACTGTGACCACCGCCACCGCCGCCACTGCGGCCTCCACCGCCACCGCCGCCTCCGCCGGAGCTCTGCGGGCTGTAGGTTTTGGTCTTGTGAGTGAATCGTGCGACGGCATTGTGTATCTGGAAATTTGTGTAAGTCCCCGAGAGGATCTGCCCGATGTTTGCCTTTTTCTGGCGTGACAGGGAGATGAGGATCAGGTAGTTGACAATCAATGCGGCAATCATCGCCAGTAAAGCGCTGCAGATATACTTCATGGGCTGTGCGATCCGGTGCCCCCTCATGAGTGTGAGCACTTGTTCCATCGTTTTATAGCTGCAGGTGTAGTAGTCATAATTGTGTGAACGGGTCGCATATATGTAGGTGTTGTCGGTGATGGAGTACGCCTTCGAGTCGGTGATCGTCTTTCTGGCAGCTCCGTCGCTGTACAGAAAGATTTCATTCAAGTGCCGGTCGATGACGAAAATAGTTCCGCTGGTGTGGGCGCCGAAACATCCCTCAAAGTAAGTTCCGGCAAAATCCTCGGTGCTGCGGCAGTTGTGATCCGTGGTGGTCACGACCGCCACGTTGCAGTACTCGGTGATCTCCATCATGAGGGACTGCAGGGAACTGGCCTCATAGGATGAGAAATAGTCCGCCTGATCGTCGATGATGAGGCGGTTGCCGGTTTCTGAGTTGGCTGCGGTAAGGTGCCGCGAAGCGGCGGAATCCTTATCGCCGGACACTGCGGTAAGGTGCCGCGAAGCGGCGGAATCCTTATCGCTGAACACTGCGGTAAGGGGCACACTATTTGCATAGAGTGTATAATTGTCTGCGGACATGGCAAAAAGCAGGCAGACCACGCCGGCAAAAACGGCTGTAAAATGTTTTATGAATGATATCAAAACGTGTTTACGCACGGTCATCACCTCCTGTTCTGTCAAACTGCGGAAGCCGTCTGGTGGACAGTATATTGTAGCAGCGAATGAGATCCCAGAGGCAGATCCCGACTGCGGCCAGACTAAAAATCGCAGCCGCGTAATAGAACAGATCTGAGACCGGGCGCAGGAAGAGCACAAGGGCGCAGACCACAATCGCCGAGATGGTTGTCACATATCCCAGCGTGCCTTTTCTTTCGGAATCTCCCAGAGGCTGGCCGATTTTGCGCAGCCGGTTTCGGTACTGCATACCCCGGTCGTCGGCTCCGGTGTCCTTCCTGTGAATACTGTTCAATTCTGACGCATAGAGAATCAGCGTCAGCACCGCCAGAAAGATCGTGAAGCCGACCAGTGTTGTGGGCAGCAAAGTAAATAATAAAAACAAGAAAAATAGCGGAATTGATAAAATTATTGAACTAAGAATAAATTTTTTGGGATCAATCGGCACATCCGCGGAAATCTTGCAGGTCTGTCCGTTGACTGTCACATATGCCACCCGGTCATTCTTTCGATAGGACATAAACCAGACCGGAAACATAGTGCTGTCGATGGTCTCTGTCTTTGTGTTGACGAGGGAGGCAGCCTTGCTTGAGTTGATTGCGTAGCCGGAAAATTGCGGCTGCTTGCGGATTTTCTTTATGCTCTCCTCGGTTGCGGTGGCTTCCGCCGCCTGTTGGTAGACGGACGCCGGAACATCCGCAACATCTGCGTAGAATCCGCTCAGATAGGCGGGGGTGAAGGACTTCATGCCCTTTAAGTCATATGGGGCAAGGGTTTCACTTATGCTGTCCGCAAAGGAGGAGGAGGCATCGTAGGAGAGTCCCTTGTAGTAGGCGTCCAGACTGCCCTCCAGATTATAGTGGTCGGTGATCAGATAGTCGCCGCGCCGGTACTGTTTCTTGGCGGGAATGGAAATATCTCCCCGCTGCGTCACATAGAATGCCCAGTAAGGCATGTAGATTCCGCGGAACCCGTCGATGTACTTCGGATCCTTGAGCTCCTTTGGGGCAAAAATTGCCTTTTTCATAAACTCGGAGTATGCCTGTTTGCAGTCCTCCTTCGTCTTTTTGAACGGAATAATGAAATTTGGACGTTTCTCGTGGCTGATTCTGCTGTAGAGGATTGTTGAGGCACCGCAAAAGCTGCAAAATTCGGCGGCCGAGTTGTCGGTGCTCAGGATTTCGCCTCCGCACTGGGGACAGGTAAAAATGGTCGCCTCGAACGCACTCTCCGCACTGGGCGTCTCCTCGGCATCGCTTTTTTTGTCCTCAAAGGCATAGGGGTCAAAATGCTCATGGCAGAAGTCGCATAATAGTTTTTGGGATGGAATGTCAAATTTTACATTTCCTCCGCAGTTTGGACATGAAAACATGCGCGATTTCCTTTCTATAATATAGTGTACCATAAGAATAAGCTTCCATGGCTATCGTAATACATTTTACGCTCCGCGTAAATGAGAAAATGAGTTTTTTGTAGAAAATTGTGTCCGCATGTGCTATAATCGCTCCGGTGAGGGAGAACATATGGATTATTTGAAGGCGAATTATCACACCCATACCTGGCGCTGCCGGCATGCATCAGGATCAGAACGGGAATATATAGAGGCGGCGATCCGCATGGGAATCGAGGAGCTTGGATTTTCTGACCATGTGCCCTGTCCGTTTCGGAACGGCTATGTGTCCGGGATACGGATGAAAATGGAACAGGCAGCGGAATACGTGGATACGATTCGCAGGCTCGGCGCAGAATACCGGGATCAGATCCGATTATATGTGGGATTTGAGGCGGAGTATTGCAGGGAATTTCATGAGGATCAGATGTACATGTTTCGGATGCTGGACTGCGATTACCTGATTCTGGGGCAGCATTATCTGGGAAGTGAGGAGACCGGACCGTATACCGGAACACCGACGGACGACGGGGAACGGATCCGGGAGTATGTGGACACGGTCATTGAGGGGATGAAGACAGGGGATTTTCTGTACCTTGCGCACCCGGATGTCATGAATTACCGCGGGCTGGATTCGGTGTATGAGTGGGAGATGACGAGGCTCTGCCGGGCGATGAAGGAGATGGCTGTTCCGCTGGAGCTCAACATGCTCGGAGCGAGTGAGGGAAGGCATTACCCGGCGGAGCGCTTCTGGAAAATTGCGGGAGAGGCAGGCTGCCGGGCGATCATCGGTGTGGACGCACACAGTGTAGATCAGATAGAAAATCCACATGGATATGCAACTTGCATGGAAATGACGAATAAATATAATCTTGAATTAATGAATAGAATGGACTTGCAGCAATAGCTGATAGCCTATTTTGGCCTTTCCGTCAAGTAAAAAAATAGACAAAAGACCCCTCTCTATTTGTGAGAATTGCCTTATAGCCATAAAATACAACATATTGTACAATTAAAAATGTTGATAACAATATATTAGATTTTAGTGGCAAAGGAGAGAGTTATGTCAGACGAAGTGATGGACGATGTCATGCTTAGGGGGAGCTGTAAAGGAAAGGCCGAGGCGATTGTGAACTGCCAGTGCGACATTGAGAGCGCTCCCAAGCGGTGCAGCGAGGCGGAGCACTGTATGTTTTATTCCTATTACAAGTGCAGCCGGCAGTGGAAAAGACTGTAATCCTTCCAAACAGGGTGACCTTATGGGGGTTTTATGAAGAAAATTCTGGTTTTGAGCGATTCCCACGGAAAATTGAATCCGATGTTTCTCGCCGTGGAGGCTGCGTCTCCGGATCTGATGATCCATTTGGGCGACTGCTGGGAGGATGCCGGGCGGCTGAAGGCGAAATTCCCGCAGATTCCGATGGAGCGCGTGCCGGGAAACTGTGATTACTCGAATGAGCAGGCGGTAAGGATCATTGAGGTCGAGGGAAAACAGCTGCTGATCTGTCATGGACACACGTTCAACGTCAAGATGGGATATTTAAATCTTGAATTAAAATCAGAGGAATTGGGCGTGGACGCTGCGCTGTTTGGACATACGCACCGGGCATATTACGAGTATCACAATGGGATACTGTTTTTCAATCCGGGGAGTATTGGCTCTCCGCCTTTTGAAACTCCGGCTTCCTACGGAATTCTGGAGATTGACGGCAGTACGGACACTTTGCGGTACGATGTCCGGTTTCTATAATTTTTAAGAAAAAAATTGACGAATATCACAGGATGGTCGTATAATGAATACTGTTCGTGTAGGAACAGTATTTTTTATTATACGGGAAAGTTCTGAAAACTTCCTTATATGAATGGAAAAAGGGGTAAAGGGATATGGTTAAGGTGGTAAAATTCGGAGGAAGCTCTCTGGCAAGCGCGGAACAGTTCGCGAAGGTGGGACAGATCATTCATGCGGACAAATCGCGCAAGTATGTAGTGCCGAGTGCTCCCGGCAAGCGCAATTCCAAAGACACCAAGGTGACGGATATGCTGTATGCATGCTATGACCTTGCAGAGAAAGAGGAAGAGTTCCGCGTGCAGCTCATGAAGATTAAGGATCGCTATGATTCCATCATCAACGGCTTGTCGCTAAAGCTCTCGCTGGATGAAGAGTTCAAAAAGATTTCAGAAAATTTCAAAGCGAAGGCGGGCAAAGACTATGCCGCCTCACGCGGGGAATATTTAAACGGCATTATTATGGCGAACTATCTGGGCTATACGTTCATCGATGCGGCGGAGGTCGTTTTCTTTGACGAGAACGGCGATTTTGATCCGGAAAAGACAGATAAGGTGTTGTCCAAGAGGCTGGAAAAGTGTGAGAATGCCGTGATACCGGGCTTTTACGGCGCAGGTGAGGACGGACACATTGTGACCTTCTCAAGAGGTGGCTCGGACATTACCGGCGCTATCGTGGCAAAGGCGTGCCACGCGAGCATGTATGAAAACTGGACGGATGTGTCAGGCTGTCTGATGGCGGACCCGCGCATCATCGACAATCCGCAGCCGATCAAGGTGATCACATACCGCGAGCTCAGGGAATTGGCCTATATGGGATTTAATGTCCTTCATGAGGATGCCATCTTTCCGGTGCGCAAGGCGGGAATCCCGATCAATATCCGCAACACCAACGATCCGGAGGCGGAGGGTACGCTGATCGTGGAAAGCACCTGCCAGAGGCCGGAATTCACGATTACCGGAGTCGCCGGTAAAAAGGGCTTTGTGGCGGTGAACATTGACAAGGACATGATGAACGCCGAGGTAGGCTTCTGCCGAAAGGCGCTGCAGGCATTTGAGGAAAATGGAATCCTGATTGAACATATGCCATCAGGCATTGATACAATGACAGTTTTCGTCCACCAGGCGGAATTTGAGGGCAAGGAACAGCAGGTGATCAGCGCAATACGCAGGCTGGTCAATCCGGATGTGATTGAGCTGGAGGCAGATCTGGCCCTGGTAGCGGTAGTGGGGCGCGGAATGAAGTCCATCAGAGGAACCGCAGGCCGGATTTTTTCGGCGCTGGCTCATGCCAACATTAACGTAAAAATGATCGATCAGGGCTCCTCGGAGCTGAATATTATCATCGGCGTCAGCAACGCGGATTTTGAGAATGCTATTCAGGCGATCTACAATATTTTCGTGGAAACCAGACTGTAACTGAGAGCTCTTCGCCGTGAACCAATGAACGCTCCCTTTCATATGATATATGGAAGGGAGCGTTTTATTATGGCTGGAAATACTGCAATTTTTGTTACGGATGCCAGACAAAAGTACATTGCAGATTATCTTCCGGGCCGAGCCTGTCCGGTAGACTGGAAGATGAAGTACGACGAGTATAAGGCGAAAGAGCTGTTGGATTCCTGTGAGCGGATTGTCCTCCCTACGCCGGTATCCAAGCTGGATAAAAACACAAAGATTTGCGAACTGTTAAATGAGGAATTAAAGAAAAGGCGGAAGGGCCATTTTTGCGTTTTTGGAGGTGCATTTACAGACGAGTGGGCAGATCGATTAGAGAAAGAAAATATATTATATTACGATTTAATGAAGGATGAATGCGTGGCATTGAAGAATGCACAAATCACAGCGGAAGCGACTGTGGCGGAGATTTTGACGCACAGTGCGTACTCCATTCAGGGGCAGAAGATCATAGTCACCGGATATGGCCGCTGCGGCAGGGCAGTGGCAAATCTTTTGAAGGCGATGGGGGCAAAGATTACAGTTCTGGCGCGCAGTGCCGACGACCGGAAACGCGCACAGGCAGAGGGCCATATCGCTGTGAATTTTTCCTACGGACCGGAGGAGGCCTATGGAGCCCGCACCGTGGTCAACACCGTTCCTGCCTTGGTGTTAAAGGAACCGATCTTAAAGGAGATGCACCCGGACACGGTCATTCTGGACATTGCCTCCCGTCCCGGCGGAACTGACCTTGCTGCGGCGGAGGCGCATGGGATACAGGTGATCCCTGCGCTGGGGCTTCCGGGAATATACACGACAAAGAGCAGTGCAAAAGTACTGGCAGACGCGATACACAGCTACGCGCACCCGGAGGAAGAAAAGAGAGAGGGCAGAGTATGGATTTTTCAAATTGCAATATAGGGTACGGAATTACCGGCTCCTTTTGTACGTTTGCGAAGACGCGCAAGGAGGTTGTGCGCTTGAAGGAAATGGGGGCGAATGTCATTCCCATCTTCTCCTATCAGGCGCAGGAATGCGACACGAGATTTGGAAATGCCAAGGAGTTCGTAGAAGGGATCAGCGAGATCACCGGGAACGAGGGGATACGGACGATGCAGCAGGCGGAGCCCATCGGGCCGAACAATTTTTTGGACATCATGGTGATTGCTCCCTGCACCGGCAATTCCGCCGCAAAATTGTGCAACGGGATCACGGACACCCCTGTGCTCATGGCGTCAAAGGCCCATATGAGAAACGGAAAACCGTTAGTGATCGCCATCTCTACAAACGATGCGCTCGGCATGAATTTCAAGACCATCGGAGCGCTGATGAATATGAAAAACATCTATTTTGTGCCCTTTGGGCAGGACAATTACAAAAGTAAGCCGAATTCTATGATCGCAAAGATGGAGCTCCTGCCGGAGACCATTGAAGCCGCCATGCGGGGCAAACAGATTCAGCCGATTCTTGTGGCTGAATAAAAGAGCGGGGTGTGCCCGCTCTACATAGCTATTCTATACAGGGACAGATTTTCATGCAGAGGTGCCCTGCACCTTCCCGGCCTCGTAGGCCGCCTGCAGCGCTTTCGCGAGCTGGTCTCCGCAGGAAGTACCCTTCACACCGCATTGGATCCCGCTGATTCTGCGCGTGACCTCATCCACCGTCATTCCCTCCACAAGTCTTGGAATGGCCTGCAGATTACCCTTGCAGCCGCCGGTGAATTCCACTTTTTTTACCACATCGCCATCCAGCTCTACCTCAATCTGGGAGGAGCAGGTTCCCTTGGTTTTATATATGTACGACATCTGTTTTTCTCCTTTCGTTGCTTAAACTAAATCTAATTATAACAATTTCCGGCACTGTTTACAAGCCGTATTTCAAGGGATTTTTCGGGACGTTAATAAAAAATTCACAAAAACTATTGTGCCTTAGAGTTGTGAATCCATTTGAAAAGTGGTACAATGTCGATAATCTATGTGAATAGGAGAGAAACGATGGGAGTATTGACAAAGGTATTTGGCACCCACAGCGAGCGGGAGTTGAAACGCATTTATCCGCTGGTTGACCGGGTGGAGAGTTATAAGGAAGAGATGGGACAGCTTTCGGACGAAGAGCTGAAGGACAAGACTGCGCAGTTTAAGGAGCGCTTAAAGAAGGGCGAGACACTGGACGACCTTCTGCCGGAGGCTTTTGCGGTGGTGCGCGAGGCGGCGCGCAGGGTACTTGGGATAGAACATTTCAGGGTGCAGATCATCGGCGGCATCGTCCTTCATCAGGGACGTATCGCGGAGATGAAAACCGGTGAAGGAAAGACGCTTGTGGCCACGCTGCCGGCGTATCTGAATGCGCTTGAGGGCAAGGGCGTGCATGTTGTCACGGTCAACGATTATCTGGCAAAGCGTGACGCCGAGTGGATGGGAAAGGTGTACGAATTCCTGGGACTGACTGTCGGATGCGTATTGAACGATATGGCGAGCGAAGATCGCCAGAATGCTTACGCCTGCGACATCACCTATATTACAAGCAATGAGCTCGGGTTTGACTACCTGCGCGACAACACGGTCATCTACAAGGAGCAGCTTGTGCAGCGGGGCCTGCACTATGCGATCGTCGATGAGGTGGACTCGATTTTGATCGACGAGGCGCGCACGCCGCTCATTCTTTCCGGACCGAGCGGAAAGTCCACAAAACTCTATGAGGCCTGTGATATTCTCGCGCAGCAGCTCAAGCGCGGCGAGGACATCCCGGAGTACTCCAAGATGGACGCGCTCATGGGTGTCGTGCAGGAGGAGACCGGGGACTTTATAGTCAACGAGAAGGACAAGGTGGTGAA
>JAFLRQ010000029.1:14577-19968 GCA_022511395.1 Agathobacter sp.
AACAAATTTGAAAAAAAGGCGGGCATGACCGGTACGGCTCTGACGGAGGAGCGGGAGTTCCGCGATATTTACGGCATGGACGTCATTGAAATCCCCACCAACCGCCCGATTGCCCGCGTGGACCTGCAGGACGCGGTGTACAAGTCCAAAAAGGAGAAATTCCGCGCGGTTGTGGAGGAAGTGAAGGCGGCGCACGCGAAGGGGCAGCCGGTGCTGGTCGGCACAATCACGATTGAGACCTCCGAGCTGGTCAGCGGAATGCTAAAGCGCGAGGGAATCCCGCACACCGTATTGAATGCAAAGTTTCACGAGCAGGAGGCGGAGATTGTCGCGAAGGCCGGACAGTACGGCGCTGTGACAATTGCCACCAACATGGCGGGCCGCGGTACGGATATTAAATTGGACGAGGGCGCGCTGAATGCGGGCGGCTTAAAGATCATCGGCACGGAGCGCCATGAATCCCGGCGTATTGACAATCAGCTGCGCGGACGTTCCGGACGTCAGGGAGATCCGGGTGAATCCCAGTTCTTCATTTCTCTGGAGGATGACCTGATGCGCCTGTTCGGTTCCGAGCGCATGCTGGCGGTTTTTAACGCCTTGGGCGTTCCCGAGAATGAACAGATCCAGCACAAAATGCTGACGAATGCCATTGAGAAGGCACAGCAGAAGATTGAGTACAACAACTATGGAATCCGCAAGAACCTGTTGGAGTATGACCAGGTGAACAACGACCAGCGCGAGATCATATACGGGGAGCGCATGGCTGTCCTGAACGGGGAGAGTATGCGCGACGCGATCCTCAAGATGATTCAGGATCAGGTGGAGCGCACGGTGGACACCTGTATTTCCGGTGAGATCGACAGGGAGGAATGGAATCTCAATGAGCTGAATGAGCTGCTGCTTGGGGTGATTCCCGTTGAGCCTGTCACGGAGGCGGCCATCAGCTCTGTGAAGAACAGCAAGGAGCTGAAACAGTATTTGAAGGAGCAGGCTGTCCGGCTGTACGAGGCAAAGGAGACCGAGTTCCCGGAGGTGGAGCAGTTCCGCGAGCTGGAGCGCGTGGTGCTCCTCAAAGTGATTGACCGCAAGTGGATTGACCATATCGACGACATGGACCAGCTCCGCCAGGGTATCGGACTGCAGGCATACGGCCAGCGCGACCCGCTGGTGGAGTATAAGATGGCGGGCTTTGACATGTTCGACGCCATGCTCTCCGCGATTCAGGAGGACACGGTCCGTCTTCTGTTCCATGTGAGGGTGGAGCAGAAGGTTGAGCGCGAGCAGGTGGTGAAGGTGACCGGTACAAACAAGGACGATACCGCGTCATCCGGCCCGAAGAAACGCGAGCACGCGAAGGTTTATCCGAACGATCCCTGCCCCTGCGGCAGCGGTAAAAAATACAAGCAGTGCTGCGGACGGAAATAAACGGTAAGGCCGATGAACCAGGCTTTGAGCATAACGGTATTGCCGATTGTGCCTTGTTATGCTATAATGGCTGCATGGTACAGGCGTGCCAAATATACAGCAATGGGGGAGGACTGCATGAGAATAACGATTACGGGAAGGAACATTGAACTTACAGACGGGATCAAGGCAGCGGTGGAGGACAAGCTTGGCAAGCTTGAGAAGTATTTCACACCCGAGACAGATGCCTTTGTCACTTTAAGTGTTGAGAAGGATCGCCAGAAAATCGAGGTGACCATCCCGATCAAGGGGCATATTATCCGCTCGGAGCAGGTGAGCAACGATATGTATGTCTCCATTGACCTGGTGGAGGAGGTCATTGAGCGGCAGCTCAAGAAATACCGCACAAAGCTGGTCTCCAAGAAGATGAACACGGTGGAGAGCTTCCAGCCTGAATTTGTGGAGACGGAAAGCGCCGACGACGAGGAGATCCGCATTGTCCGAACCAAGCGTTTCGGCATGAAGCCAATGTACCCGGAGGATGCCTGCATCCAGATGGAGCTGACAGGCCATGACTTTTTTGTGTTCCGCAACGCGGAGACGGATGAGGTCAATGTGGTTTATCGGAGAAAGGGCAATACCTACGGTCTGATTGAGCCGGAATGTTAGGCATTTTTTCCTGTATTTTCTCGTTAACTAAGAAAATAAAGGAATATCCGGGAAATTTCTTGACAGCCCCAGACGCTTATCTTACGCTGATTGGTAGGAGCTGATGGGGACAGTTCCCAGTATAAATAGGGAATAACTGACAAGGAGATGAAGGATATTTACACAAAGAATACGATAGGACGCTATCTGCAGGCGGTCATTCGCAGGGACGATTTTTTGGATCAGGTCAACGAGTGGCTGCAGACTTTAGACGACGACCGGATGAAGCTGCTGCAGAGTTTTATTTTTGAAGTGGATTTGGCGGCGACGGAGGAGCTCAAGGACACGCTCTACCGGTATGGAGGCTGCCTGACAGAGAAAAATTATTGCGGGAGAAAATTTTTTGAGCGGATGACTCTGCTCATACGGCAGCTTGAGCTGAATCGGCAGGCTGCTGCGGGACATTAGGATTCAAAACAATATTACACCTGAATTTATACTTGGGAAACCGGAGAACTGCCGGTTTCCTTTTACTTTGTGGATAACAACGGCGAAAGATAGGTATTGACAAAGCTCTGTATATGGTGTATATATAACATATAAACAGTATATGCGGAATCAATTCGTTAAAGGGAATGATAGTGTGAGGTGACGGAATGATTATATTACAAAACTCCGGAGTTCCAATCTACCGGCAGATAAAGGACCAGTTCAAGGCGGACATTCTGGCGGAAAAGTACGCGCAGGGGGAGTATCTGCCTTCCATCCGAAGTCTTGCGAAGGAGCTTAAGATCAGTGTGATTACGACTATGAAGGCGTATGAGGAGCTGGAGTCCGAAGGGCTGGTCACAGCCGTGCCGGGCAAAGGCTTCTACGTGAATGCGCAGGACAGCCAGATGCTCAGGGAACAGCATATCCGGAGGGTGGAGGCGGCGCTGTCGGAGGCGCTGGCCGCGGCGGAAATTGCCGGCATGAGCGACGAGGAGATCAGGAGTACGCTGGAGGCATTGCTTTTGTTGAGGGACACATCTGTTTAGAGCAGGTACCAAACAATGAATGAGAGACATAGAGGAGGAGCTTTAAGATGGAAACAGGTTATGTGATCGAGGGACACGGAATCGGGAAACGCTTGGGAAGCTTTGTGCTGGATATCCCGGAGTTTCATCTGCCGAAGGGCTTTGCGACAGCCCTGATCGGGGAAAACGGCGCGGGCAAGACGACATTCCTAAACATCCTGTCCGGCATTCGGCTGGATTACAAGGGACAGCTTCAGTATTTCGGCCAATACAGTGACAAGGACAGGGAGAACAATCCGCTGGTCAAGGAACATATGGGCTACACCGGTCCCGGAAACTACTTTCTTCCCCAGTGGAAGGTAAAACAGGTGGCGGAGGTCAACCGGCTGCTTTTTCAGAATTTCCACGAGGATCGGTTTAAGCGCCTGTGCGCGGAGCTGGCGATTGATACGGGGAACGGAGTTGGGAAAAAGGTAAAAGAGCTGTCCGACGGCAACCGCATGAAGCTGATGATTGCCGGCGTGCTGGCGAGGGATACCGAGCTTCTCATCATGGATGAGCCGGCATCGCCGCTGGATCCGCTGATGCGCGACAAGCTGTGCGAGATGATTCGGGATTACCTGGCGGAGGATGAGGGCAATCGCAGTGTCTTCTTCTCGACGCACAACATTGCGGACATGGAAAATGTGACGGATTACGCAATTATCATGACCCACGGACGAATCGCGGAGGAGGGCTTTGTGGAGGATCTGAAAGAGAAATATCTGATGGTGAAGGGCAATGCGGAGGATATCCCAAAGGCGCAGTCGGCGCTGTATTCGGTCAGCACCAACAAGTATGGCTTTGAGGGGATCTGTCTGGCGGAGAATTTGGATGCGCTTGCCGGATGCAGCGTGAACGTGGAAACTCCGAGCCTGTCCCAGATCAGCGTCGCTGTGATGCGGAAATACTCCCAGCTTGGGGGTGTGCGGGACAAGGAGGCGTAGGATGGGAAAAATCATGCGAAGCTACAGGGCGTTTACCACAGCCGGATACCGGATTCTCGCCCTGTACCTGATTCCTTTTGGTTTTTTGGTTCTGAGTGTGCTTTTGGTGTTCGCCAGCGTGGAACGGGAATATGTTTATTTTGCAGAAATGCTTCTTTTGGTTTTTTATCTGGTGTGCTATGAGGTGATTGTGGATTACTGGGTGTTTGCCGGACTGCTTGACAGGGGCGGCGAGAATCTGGCGCTCTTTAAGACCTCAACCCGGGGACTGGCCTTTCTGGGCAGGGCTGTGGCCGGTGACTGCCTGCGGCGGTTCTGCTGGCTGATGATTTATGCGGGATTTATGTCTGCGGTGACGGGGGAGGCGTACTATTTTGTGGCAATGCTTGTCGCCTATGTGACGGTGACCGGAATTTTAAATCTGACTAGGCACCTGCAGCTCCTGCAGCTGCACATACTGTGTATGGTGGCGGCGAGCATAATTTTTGTGACGTTTGCTGTCTTTTTGAAATTTCTTGCAGAGGCTTCTGGCACATGGATGCTGGCGGCAGAGCTTGTATTGTTTGCATTTCTTGCTGTTGCGGTCAGCGGGCTGAGTGTGTGGCATTTTTTGTACTGTATGGGGAGGAAGAGCGATGATCAATGATTTGAGGATCGGAATTAAATTGACAAAATACGGCATCAACGCGACGATGAATTGGATCTTTGGCGCGTGCATGCTGGTGTTGGGGCTGGTGATGGAGACGGTTGAAATATTCGGTGTCGGTGTCTTTGGAATTTCGCTGAGCATGGTTCTGCTGGTCTGCGGGGCGGCTATCCCTGCGCAGTTAGCGATCTCCATTGATGTCAGCAGTCTGGCGCAGAGCTCCGCATACAAGAAAAAGCTCCAGACCTCAATCCCGGCGCTGCTGATGGGGATTGGCGTTCTCGCGGCGCTGACCCTTACGGTCGTTGTGCGGGGAATCCGCGTGGCGGCTGGGGCGGATGAATTGATATTAAAGAATACGGTGTACTCCGGAATCATCGCCGCAATGCTGATCGTTTATTTTGCGTTTGTTTACAAATACTATATTGCGTCGATCGTTGTTCTGTATGTCGCACTCTTCGGCTCAGAAATTTTCGACAGAATACTGAGGGGCTGGGGCAGTGTGCGAAGGGAGCTTTTTGAAGCAGTTCCTACTGCGCTGTGCATTGTCATAACATATGCGCTTGTCCTTGCCGCAGTCGGGCTGCAGTATCTTGTGATGTCTGCTCTGTACAAAAAACCAATCGCCAAGTCGGTTTTCGGCGCCGCGCTGCGCAGGAGCATGCAGTGACATAAAAATAAAATCAGGCTT